>NZ_JBICKE010000035.1:0-4615 GCF_043103865.1 Pseudomonas sp. yb_5 | reverse complement strand
ATATCACAGGTTCTGAAGATTGTGATATCCCTGTGGGAGCGGGCGTGCCCGCGAATAGCCGTGATGCGTTCTAGAACTCGGCGAGCCGCCAGACTTCATAGGCTGGCGTCTCGTACGGGTGGCTCTGCTTGAGCGCAGCGACAACCTGGGCCACCAGCTCGTCAGCCACCACCAGCTCCACCTTCCATTCCTCAACCACCTCGACCTGGCCCGCTTGCCCGAGGAACGGCTGGCTACCGTCCAGCGGGCGGAACTGGCCCTGGCCAAGGGTTTGCCAGGCGCAGTGGTCATAGTCACCGATGCGCCCGCCACCAGCGGCGAACACAGCGACCTTGACCACTTCGACATGGCTGTCGGGCACGAAGAAGGCGAGCTTGTACACCCCTTAGTTCACCCACACCCGCGCATTGCGGAACATACGCATCAGCGCGGCATCTTCCTGCCACTCGTCCGGGCGCCAGGAGTTCTGCACAGCGCGGAACACACGCTCCGGGTGCGGCATCATGATGGTCACGCGGCCGTCGCGGCTGGTCAGGCCGGTGATACCACGCGGCGAGCCGTTCGGGTTGGCCGGGTAGGCTTCGGTGACCTTGCCGTGGTTGTCGACGTAGCGCAGGGCCACGCAACCGGACACATCGGCTTCCAGCAATGCTTCTTCGCTGGCGAACTCGGCATGGCCTTCACCGTGGGCGATGGCGATCGGCATGCGCGAACCGGCCATGCCCTGCAGGAAGATCGAGTTGGACTTCTGCACCTCGACCATGGCCACGCGGGCTTCGAACTGCTCCGAGCGGTTGCGCACGAAGTGCGGCCAGTACTCGGTGCCCGGGATCAGCTCGTGCAGGTTGGACATCATCTGGCAACCGTTGCACACGCCCAGGGCGAAGCTGTCGGTACGCTCGAAGAAGGCCTGGAAGGCGTCACGGGCACGGGCGTTGAACAGCGCCGACTTGGCCCAGCCTTCACCTGCGCCCAGCACGTCACCGTACGAGAAGCCGCCACAGGCGACCAGGCCCTTGAAGGCTTCGAAGTCGACACGGCCAGCGAGGATATCGCTCATGTGCACGTCGATGGCGGCGAAGCCGGCGCGGTCGAAGGCAGCAGCCATCTCGACCTGGCCGTTGACGCCCTGCTCACGCAGGATGGCCACTTGCGGGCGCACGCCTTTCTTGATGTAAGGCGCGGCGATGTCGTCGTTGACGTCGAAGCCCAGCTTGACCGACAGGCCCGGGTTGTCTTCCTCGAGCAGCAGGTCGAATTCCTGGTCAGCGCAGTCGGCGTTGTCGCGCAGGCGCTGGATCTGGTAGCTGGTTTCAGCCCACTGACGCTGCAGCATGCGACGGTCGTCGTCGAACAGCACTTCGCCATTCAGGCTGATGGTCACTTCAGCGTTGTTGACCGGCTTGCCGATCACCGCGACGCATTCTTCACCCAGGCCAGCAGCGCTGAACTGTGCCAGCACGTCCGGGGTAGCATCCTGGCGAACCTGGATCACCGCACCCAGCTCTTCGTTGAAGAGGATGGCCGGTACTTCGCCCTTGCTGTCGGTCAGCGGGTCGAGTTGCAGGTCGAGACCGCAGTGGCCGGCGAAGGCCATTTCCAGCACGGTGGTGACCAGGCCGCCATCGGAACGGTCGTGGTAGGCCAGCAGGTGGCCGTCGTCGTTCAGGCCCTGGATCACGGCGAAGAAGGCCTTGAGGTCTTCGGCGTCGTCGACGTCCGGAGCCTGGGCAGCGATCTTGCCGTAGGTCTGAGCCAGGATCGAGGCACCCATGCGGTTCTTGCCGCGACCCAGGTCGATCAGGATCAGGTCGGTTTCGCCCTTGTCCATGCGCAGTTGCGGGGTCAGGGTCTTGCGGATGTCGGTGACCGGGGCGAAGCCGGTGATGATCAGCGACATCGGCGAGGTGACGCTCTTCTCGACGCCCTCGTCGCTCCACTTGGTCTTCATCGACATCGAGTCTTTGCCGACCGGAATGGTGATACCCAGCTCCGGGCACAGCTCCATGCCGACAGCCTTCACGGTGTCGTACAGGCGTGCGTCTTCACCTGGGTGACCAGCAGCGGACATCCAGTTGGCCGACAGTTTGATGTCGGACAGCTTTTCGATGCGCGAAGCCGCCAGGTTGGTCAGGGTTTCGCCGATGGCCATGCGACCGGACGCCGGGGCATCCAGCAGCGCCAGCGGCGTACGCTCGCCCATGGCCATGGCTTCACCGGTGTAGACGTCGAAGCTGGTGGCGGTAACGGCGCAGTCCGCCACCGGAACCTGCCACGGGCCGACCATCTGGTCGCGGGCAACCAGGCCGGTGATGGTGCGGTCGCCAATGGTGATCAGGAAGCTCTTGCTGGCCACGGCCGGGTGGTTCAGCACGCGCTGGACGGCGCTGTCCAGGTCCAGCTCGCTCGGGTCGAAGTCATCGCCCAGCTCGGCTTCGCGGGTAACCGAACGGTGCATGCGCGGCGGCTTGCCCAGCAGCACGTCCAGCGGCATGTCCACCGGGGTGTTGCCGAAGTGGCTGTCGCTGACGGTCAGGTGCGGTTCTTCAGTCGCTTCACCAACCACGGCAAACGGGCAACGCTCGCGCTCGCAGATGGCCTTGAAGCGCTCGAAGTCGACTGCGCTGACGGCCAGCACATAACGCTCTTGCGACTCGTTGCTCCAGATTTCGTGCGGGGCCATGCCCGGCTCGTCATTGGGCACGTTGCGCAGTTCGAAGCGACCACCGCGGCCACCGTCGTTGACCAGTTCAGGGAAGGCGTTGGAAATACCGCCAGCGCCCACGTCGTGGATGAAGGCGATCGGGTTGTCGTCGCCCAGCTGCCAGCAACGGTCGATGACCTCCTGGCAACGGCGCTCCATTTCCGGGTTTTCGCGCTGTACCGAAGCGAAGTCCAGGTCAGCCGAGCTGGCACCGGTAGCCACCGACGAAGCAGCGCCGCCGCCCAGGCCGATCAGCATGGCCGGGCCGCCAAGCACGATCAGCTTGGCGCCGACGGTGATTTCGCCCTTCTGCACGTGGTCTTCACGGATGTTGCCCATACCACCGGCGAGCATGATCGGCTTGTGGTAGCCGCGCACTTCTTCGCCGTGGGGGGTGTCGATGGCTTGCTCGAAGGTACGGAAGTAGCCGGTCAGGGCCGGGCGACCGAATTCGTTGTTGAACGCAGCGCCACCCAGAGGGCCTTCGATCATGATGTCGAGGGCGTCGACGATACGCTCGGGCTTGCCATAGGCCTTTTCCCAAGGCTGTTCGAAGCCCGGGATGCGCAGGTTGGACACGGTGAAGCCCGTCAGGCCGGCCTTGGGCTTGGCGCCACGGCCGGTAGCACCTTCGTCGCGGATTTCGCCACCGGAGCCGGTGGAGGCGCCGGAGAACGGGGCGATGGCGGTCGGGTGGTTGTGCGTCTCGACCTTCATCAGGATGTGCACCGGCTCCTGCACCGCGCCGTACTGGCGGGTTTCAGGGTTCGGGAAGAAGCGGCCGGCAACGTTGCCGACGATCACCGAGGCGTTATCCTTGTATGCCGACAGAACACCTTCGTTGTGCATCTGGTAGGTGTTCTTGATCATGCCGAACAGGCTCTTTTCCTGAGCCTGGCCGTCGATATCCCAACTGGCGTTGAAGATCTTGTGGCGGCAGTGCTCGGAGTTGGCCTGGGCGAACATCATCAGTTCGATGTCGTTCGGGTTGCGCTTGAGGCCCTGGAAGGCATTGACCAGGTAGTCGATCTCGTCTTCGGCCAGGGCCAGGCCCAGGTCGATGTTGGCCTTGGCCAAGGCGTCGCGACCGCCGGAAAGGATGTCCACCGAGGTCATCGGCTTGGGCTGGGCGTGGCTGAACAGGTCTGCGGCCTGCTCCAGCTGGCCGAGCACACGCTGGGTCATGCGGTCGTGCAATTCGGCGGCGATCAGTTCGGCATCAGCGTCGCTCAGGGTGCCGGCCACGTAGTAGGCGATGCCGCGCTCCAGGCGCTGGATCGACTGCAGGCCGCAGTTGTGGGCGATGTCGCTGGCCTTGCTGGCCCATGGCGAAATGGTGCCCAGGCGCGGTACCACCAGGAACAGACGACCCGTCGGCTCCTGTACCGGCACGCTCGGGCCGTACTTGAGCAGACGGCCCAGCACCTGCTGCTGGTCGGCGGTCAACTCGCCGTCGACATCGGCGAAGTGGGCAAATTCGGCATACAAACCAGTAACAGCGGGGACTTTCTGGCTCAGTTGCTCGAGTAATTTACCGTGGCGAAAGGCAGAAAGGGCAGGAGCGCCGCGCAGGATCAACATCGTCGGGACAGCCTCAGGAAGGGGTGTGCTTAGAGGCCGTGCATTCTAGCCTAATTCGATGGCTTTCGGCACCTGCTCTAAGCCACGCCTGCCGGGCGGCGGAACCGGACTTCGGGGTCAGTTTTCAGAGGTGTCCGGGTTGAGACGAGATCGAGCGCCGCTAGGTGTCCGCCTCAAGACATTCAGTGCCTGGGAGATCGAGCGCCGCAGGTGTCCGCCTCAAGACATTCAGCGCCTGGGAGATCGAGCGCCGCAGGTGTCCGGCTCGACACATTCAGCGCCTGGGAGATCGAGCGCCGCAGGTGTCCGGCTCGACACATTCAGCGCCTG
>NZ_JBICKE010000034.1:0-72245 GCF_043103865.1 Pseudomonas sp. yb_5 | reverse complement strand
CAAGGCAATAAACCTCCTGAATACCTCCCCAAACCCCCCGTCCCAGCCCCTGTCCATCAGTCATGTTGCTTTTTGTCGCAGTCTTTTCCACGCCAATTGCGCCCATTATCTTCAAATGCGCAGCGTTAACGGCTAGTCTCGCAAACATCCATACCGCCGTTGTCTTCCAACCAGAATGAGCCGGCCATGACAGATCTGTCCCGTACCCATGGATTCGCAAGTCAGGCCCTTGGCCTGCGGGACGGGCGTTTCTTCCGGCCGCCGCTGCCGGACGGCCATGTACCGCGCCTGCGTTTGTGCCAGCGGCTGGAGGCCGGCTTGGGCGGGCGGCTGCTGCTGGTCAATGCGCCGGCGGGTTTCGGCAAAAGCTCCCTGGCCATCGAGTTTTGCGAAACGCTGCCCGAGCACTGGCGCAGCCTGTGGCTGGGCCTGAGCCAGCGGGATGCCGACCCCGGCCGCTTCCTTGAGCGCTTGCTTGAAGGCCTGCAGCAATACTGTCCGGCACTGGGCGGCCAGGCCATGGGCCTGCTGAAAATGCGCCAGCGCCATCAGCCGTTTGCCTTTGAAGAGTGGCTCGACGGCCTGCTCGACGAGCTGGCGCTGTACCTGCAAGCTGATACGCCGCTGCTGCTGGTGCTGGACGACTATCACCTGGCCCAGGGGCCGGTGCTCGACCGTTGCCTGCAGTTTTTCCTCAATCACCTGCCCCCCGGCCTGGTGTTGCTGGTGACCAGCCGCCAACGGCCAGACTGGCACCTGGCGCGCCTGCGCCTGTCCCGGCAGTTGGTCGAGCTTAACGAACAGGACCTGCGCCTCACCGCGGATGAGGCACTGGCAGTGATCGGTCGCCAGCCTACCGGCCTGCGCGGCCAGGCGCTGGACAACCTGATCCAGCGCAGCGACGGCTGGGTGGCCGGGTTGCGTTTCTGGCAGCTGGCTGCCAGCGACAGCGCTGACGAGCAAGCCTTGCCCCAGGCGCTGCATGGTGGCGAGGGCCTGATCCGCGACTACCTGCTTGAAGAAGTCATCGACAGGCTACCCGCAGACGTGCAGGCTTTCTTGTACGAAACCGCCTGCCAGGAGCGTTTCTGCGCTCCGCTTTGCGATGCGATGCGTGGCTGCCACGACAGTGCCGCCGTCCTGAGCTTCCTGCAGGCGCATCAGGTGTTCCTTGTGCCGCTGGACGAGCATGGGCACTGGTTCCGCTATCACCATTTGTTCTCCGACCTGCTGCGCAGTCGTCAGGCCAGCGAATCGCAGGTCGCTCTGCATTTGCGGGCCTGCCGCTGGTTTGAAGCCCAAGACCTGCTGGACGAGGCGGTGGAGCAGGCTTTGCGTGCAGGCCACCTCGATGTTGCCGCCGACCTGGTGCAGAGCCTGTCCGAGGAGCAATTGCTGGCCGAGCAGAACGTCGGCATGTTGCTGCGCTGGAAGATGGACCTGCCCGACAGTCTGTTGATCAGCACGCCGCGGCTTATCGTGCTGTACAGCTGGGCGTTGGGCCTGGCTTGCCAGCTGGATGCTGCCGAAGAACTGGCCGGCTACCTCAGTCGCTTTCTGCCCGCGCCTTCGGCGACTGCGCAGAAGTCGATGCTGGCCCAATGGTTGGCACTCAGTGGGGTCATTGCCCGCGGCCGTGGCGACCGCGAGCGCACCCTGGCCTATTGCGGCGAAGCACTACAGAGCCTGCCGAGCAAGCGCTATGGCCAACGCCTGGTGTGCTTGTCGACCCTGTCCAACCTGGCCATTGCCGATGGTGACTTCTGGCGTGCCCGGGGCTGGAACCGTGAAGCCCTGGAGCTGGCCCAACGGGTTGGCAACCCCTTGTTCGAGGCGCTGGCTCATTACGACCGGGCGCGGGTGCTGCATGCACGTGGCGAGGTGCTGCGCGCACTGGACGAAGTGCGACAAGGGTTGCAACGTCTGCAAGGGCTTTCGGCGCAGCGGCTGTATGCCGTGCGTGCGCGGCTGACGCTTTACGAAGGTTACCTGCTGGTCTCGCGCCTGCAGCCGGCTCAGGGCCGGGCGCGTTTGCGCGCGGGGCTGGGCGAGGCGCGAGCGTGCCGGGACATCAGTGTGCTCATCGGCCATTGCGTGATTGCCACGCTCGATGGCCGGGAGGGTCACTTTGCCGAGGCCTTTGCCGAACTGGCCGAGGCCGAACGCTTGATGCATATCTGGGATGTGCCCCCGGTCTACTACCTGGCCATGATTACCCTGGTCAAATGCGAACTGTGGCTGGCCCAGGGGCGGATCGACCTCGCGGAGTCCTGGCTGCAGCGCCTGGGCCAGACCTATGGCGGCGAGCAGCCGGCGATGCCACCGGAATTCCATCCGCTGCTGCCGTTGCACATTGCGCTGCAGCAGGCATTGCTCGATCGCATCCAGTTGCGTAGTGACGATGCCGTGCAACGCCTGGCCTGCCTGGTAGAGCGCGGCCGGGCCAGTGGCGGCATGATGCTCGCCGTCAGCGCTCTGTGCCAATGGCTTTCCCTGTTGCTGGACGAAGGCAAGGAAGGGCAGGCCGCGCAGTTGTTGCCCGGCTTGCTGGAGGCGGCTCACGGCGGCGTGATACAGCCGATGCAGCCACTTCTGGAAAAGCACCCGCAATGGCTTCATGAACAACTGCAGACAGGTGCCACTTGCCCGGTTCAGGCTGAACTGCTCAAGCAGCTGCCGCCAGTGCCAATCGCCAGTACGGGCAATGGCGAAGCGCTGAGTGGTCGCGAGTTGGCCGTGCTCGAACTGATTGCCCAGGGCTGTTCCAATCAGCAGATCAGCGAGCGGCTGTTCATTTCCCTGCACACGGTGAAGACCCACGCCAGCCACATCAACAGCAAGTTGGGCGTGGAGCGGCGCACCCAGGCGGTGGCCAAGGCCAAATCCCTGGGGTTGCTGGCGTGATACTGGCCCTGTAGGTCATTGCTCGTTAAAGTGATGGCCTGACGCCATGATTCGTGGCCGGCAATGCTCTACCCTCATCTTTCCCGACCAGCTGCCGATACAGCTATCGGTGGCATCGCCTCGCGCGATTTTTCAATCATTCCAAGGCAGGTCGTGTTGATGCTGCAGTACGGGCAAAAGAGCTTTCTGATCGTCGACGACTTTACCGACTTTCGTACGTCGACCCGTTCCATGCTGCGCGAGTTGGGCGTGCGCGACGTGGACACCGCTGACAGCGGCGAGCAGGCGCTGCGCATGTGCGCGCAGAAGCGCTATGACTTCATCCTGCAGGACTTCCACCTGGGCGATGGCAAGAAGAACGGGCAACAGGTGCTTGAAGACCTGATCATCGACAAGCACATCAGCCATGAGTGCGTGTTCATCATGGTCACCGCCGAGAGCAGTCAGGCGATTGTTCTCAGCGCCATCGAGCACGAGCCCGATGCCTACCTGACCAAACCGTTCAACCGGGTTGGCCTGGCCCAGCGCGTCGAGAAACTGTTCCAGCGCAAGACGCTGCTAAAACCGATCCTGCAGGCGCTGGACCGCAACCGCCCGGCCGAAGTACTGGCGGCCTGCGCCGAGCTGTGCAAGAAGGATCCGCGCCTGGCGCCATTGTGCTTGCGCTACCGGGCCGATGCCCTGCGCAACCTCAACCGTTTCGAGGAACTGGAAAAATTCCTCAAGGCCATCCTGGCCAGCCGCCCGCAGCCGTGGGTGTACGCTGCGTTGGGCGCACTGATGCACAAGCGTGGTCAGAATGCCCAGGCCCAGGGTGTATACGAGCAGGCGCTCAAGGCGTTCCCGATCATGCCAGGCCTTTACGATGGCATGGCCGAGGTGCTGGTGGCTCAGGGCGATACCCGGCGCGCGCAGAATTTGCTTGAAGAAGCCGTACGCTTGTCGCCATTGTCGGTGCGTCGGCAATCGACGCTGGGCAAGCTGGCGCTGGAGAACGAAGACTTCGAGAGCGCATCGAAAGCGTTCCGTCATGCGGTGAACCAGGGGCAGAGTTCGCGTTACAAGGATGCCGAAAACAACCTTGGCCTGGTGCAGGCGTTGATGAGCAAGAATGCAGGCTTCGGCCTGGACGCCCGTACCCGGGTCGAGATCAACACCACGCTCAGTGAAGTGGCCAAGGAGAACCCTGAGGACCAAGGCCTGCAGGTGCGTGCGCGGATGATGAAGGCTGCCAGCCTGCAGCAGGCCGGCGACCCGGAAACGGCCGGCAAGCTGACAGAACAGGCGATTCAGCGCCTGGACAAGATGAACCAGTTCTTCTCGGTCGATTCGGCCCTTACTGTCGCTGCGCAACTGCAGGCGATGGGGCAGGAAGCCGCCGCCATCGGCGTGCTGAAGAACTGTGTGGAAAGTTATGGCGATGACCCCAAGGTCATGGAGAAAGTGGGCAAGCTGACGGATGACCCCAGCGTGCTCAACGCCATTACCGAAGCGGTCACCCTCAATCGTCAGGGTGTGCGCAGTTACCAGGGAGGGCAGCTTGGCGAGGCATTGCAGCTGTTCCGAAAGGCATTGGGTTTACAGCCGAAGAACATCAGCATCGCCCTCAACACCGCCCAGGCGCTGCTGCGCATTGGCGGTGACAACCCTCAGCCTGCGATCATGCAGGAGTGCCGCGATGCCTTGACCAGCGTGGCCGGTATCCCTGCCAGCGATAATCGCTATGACCGTTACCGCAAACTGCACATCCGAGTGTTCGGCGCATGAATCAAGACAATCAGGGGCTGGATTTTTCCACGGTGATCGCCTCCACCGTGCACGACCTCAAAAGTTCGTTGTCGGCGCTGATCCAGTCCCACAGCCAGTGGGTTGAGCGCTTGCCAGAGGAACTGCGTGGCGGTGCCGAACAGGGGATCATGGAGCATGAATTTCGTCACCTCAACGGCATGCTCGTGCAGTTGCTGGGCTTGTACAAACTGGGTGTGAACCAGTTGCCGGTTTGCCCGGACTACCATGAGCTGGATGATTTCATCGAAGCCCAGCTGGCGGCGCACGAGGAAGTGCTCAAGCACAACGACATTCTCGCCACCTGGCGTATCGACACCGATAACCCGCTGGGTTTCTTCGACCGCGAACTGGTGGCCTCGGTGATCTCCAACGTCATCACCAACGCCACCCGCTTTGCCGGGCACGCCTTGCTGATCACCATCGAAGAGGCCGATAACCAGTTGGCCATTTGCGTCAACGATGACGGCCCGGGTTATCCAAAGCACATGCTCGAGCGCCAGGAGGAGTATATCCAAGGCATCGACTCGACCAGCGGCAGTACCGGCCTTGGGCTGTATTTTGCGGCGCGGATCGCCGCGTTGCATGAAAGCGGCGGGGTGCGCGGGCGGATCGAGATCTCCAACGGCGGGGCGCTTGGGGGGGGGTTGTTCAGGTTGTTTTTGCCTTGAGGTCCGGCTGAATCTACGTTTGAAATTTTTGCAGTTGGAGAGTGGCTTCCCAAGGTGATGTAGGGCATTTCCTTCTTGAGATTGCAGGGCTTTTGTCCGGTCAGGGCAGATGACAGTGTAGATACGACGTTTCTACATTTCGCTTGCAATCATTTGGAGGGTTTCTACTATGTATCTACCTTGGGAGATACTCATGCAGATCAAGATTCAACAGTGGGGTAACAGCGCCGCGATCCGCCTGCCCGCCGCAGTACTCAAGCAGATGCGTCTCGGTGTCGGCTCCACCCTGAGCCTTGACACAACGGGTGAGACGATGGTGCTCAAACCCGTCAGGTCGAAACCCAAGTACACGCTTGAGGAACTGATGGCCCAATGTGACCTGAGTGCACCGGAGCCAGAGGACATGGCCGACTGGAATACCATGCGTCCAGTGGGACGTGAAGTGTGAAACGGTTGAAATTCGCCAGGGGTGATATTGTTCGCGTCAACCTGGACCCAACAGTCGGCCGGGAACAGCAGGGCTCCGGCCGACCTGCACTGGTACTTACTCCGGCTGCGTTCAATGCTTCAGGCCTGGCTGTAATCATCCCGATCACTCAAGGTGGGGATTTCGCGAGGCATGCGGGTTTCGCTGTCACGCTCAGCGGTGCGGGCACGCAGACGCAGGGGGTGATGCTTTGCAACCAGGTGCGCACAGTCGACCTTGAAGCACGATTTGCCAAGCGCATAGAGTCGGTGCCTGAAGTTGTCATCCTGGACGCACTGGCGCGTGTGCAAACCCTATTCGATTAACCGGTTCCCGTATTCACAATGCATATCCCATCGTCAGCTCTCATCCGCGAAACCTTCCCCGTCGGCCCCTTGCAGTGCAACTGCACGCTGATCGGCGACCCTCTGACCAAGAAAGCCATAGTCGTCGACCCGGGTGGTGATGTGGACAAGATCCTTGCTCGCCTGCAGGTCCACGGCCTGACGCTGGTGAGCATCATCCACACCCATGCGCACTTCGACCACTTTCTCGCGTCAGGCAAGCTCAAGGAACTGACGGGGGCCACGTTGCACCTGCACAAGGACGACCAGGTGCTGTGGGACAACCTCGAGATGCAGTGCCAGACGTTCGGTGTACCTTACACCCCGGTACCGGCACCGGACCGCTGGTTGGGCGATGACGAAGAACTCGCCTGCGGCTGCGGTGTGGCGCTGCATACGCCTGGCCATACCCCGGGCTCGATGAGCTTCTGGTTTGCCGATGCCAAATTGTTGATTGCCGGTGACACCCTGTTCCGTCGGGGTATTGGCCGCACTGATTTGTGGGGGGGCGACCAGCGGGCAATCGTGCGCTCCATCAAGGAGCGGCTGTACCGGCTGGACGAAGAGGCCATCGTGGTGACCGGCCACGGGCCCGACACCCGTCTGGGCGACGAGATGCGCGAAAACCCGTTCGTGCGTGCCTGATGGCACATGAAGGCACTTTCATGGAATTTTTCGTTGCCGATGCAATCCAAGGCTGGCATAGATCCCTTCGAGATCTGCCGCATTTATGAATTTCAGTAGGAGCTTGTCCATGTTCACCATGCGTCGTCTGATTATCGTCGCAACCGCCGCAGCACTGATGACCGGCTGCGCCGGCCAGAATCCTTACGACAACCAGGGTCAGGCGCAGGGCTCCACAGGGATGAGCAAGACCGCCAAGTACGGCGGCCTGGGGGCGCTGGCCGGTGCCATCGCCGGTGCTGCGATCGACCACAACAACCGTGGCAAGGGTGCACTGATCGGTGCTGCCGCAGTGGGTGCTGCTGCAGCCGGTTATGGCTACTACGCCGACAAGCAGGAAGCCGAGCTGCGCGCGCAGATGGCCAACACGGGTGTGGAAGTGCAGCGTCAGGGTGACCAGATCAAGCTGATCATGCCGGGCAACATCACCTTCGCCACCGACTCGGCCAACATCGCCCCAAGCTTCTACTCGCCGCTGAACAACCTGGCTGGCTCGTTCAAGCAGTTCAACCAGAACACCATCGAAGTGGTCGGCTTCACCGACAGCACGGGCAGCCGCCAGCACAACATGGACCTGTCCCAGCGCCGTGCGCAGGCGGTCAGCACCTACCTGACTTCGCAGGGTGTGGATGCTTCGCGTATCTCTGTTCGTGGCATGGGCCCGGACCAGCCGATCGCCAGCAACGCTGACGCCAATGGTCGTGCGCAGAACCGCCGTGTGGAAGTGAACCTGAAGCCGATTCCGGGTCAGCAGTATGAGCAGCAAGGTCAGGTTCAGCAGTATCCCTGATCGACCTTAAGGGCCGCTTTGCGGCGCTGTGGGGGCGGGTAGTCCCGCTCCCACAAGGCTTGCAAAGAAGCCTCTGCTTTTAGCGCGCCACGCTGGCCTGAATCGCCGTCAGGGCAATGGTATGCACGATGTCGTCAACCTGCGCCCCTCGCGGCAAGTCGTTCACCGGCTTGCGCAAACCCTGCAGCATCGGCCCCAGGCTGACCCCGTCGGCACTGCGCTGTACCGCCTTGTGCGTGGTATTGCCGGTATTCAAATCGGGGAACACGAACACCGTGGCGCGCCCGGCCACCGGGCTAGCCGGCGCCAGCTCTCGAGCGATCGCCGGGTTGGCCGCTGCGTCATACTGCAACGGCCCATCGATCAGTAGCTCCTGCGCCGCGTCCTGTGCCAGGCGTGTCGCTTCGCGCACTTTCTCGACTTCTTCATCGCTGGCCGAATCGCTTGAATAACTGATCATCGCCACCCGTGGCGCGATGCCGAAGGCCTGCGCCGAGGCAGCACTCTGTTGGGCAATCTCCGCCAGCTCGGCAGCGCTTGGGTGCGGGTTCATCACGCAGTCGCCGTACACCAGCACCTGCTCGGGGAACAGCATGAAGAACACTGAAGATACCAGGCTCGAGCCGGGTGCGGTCTTGATCAGTTGCAGGGCCGGGCGGATGGTGTTGGCCGTGGAGTGCACCAGGCCCGAGACCAGGCCGTCCACTTCGTCCAGGGCCAGCATCATGGTGCCGATCACCACGGGGTCTTCCAGTTGCTGCTCGGCCATCGGCGCGTTGAGGTTCTTGCTTTTGCGCAGCTCGACCATGGGTTCCACGTAGCGCCCGCGAATCAGTTCGGGGTCGAGAATCTCCAGCCCCGGCGGTAACGTGATGCCCTGGGCGCGGGCCACGGCGTCGACGTCTTCGGGTTTGGCCAGCAGCACGCAGCGGGCGATGCCGCGGGCCTGGCAGATGGCTGCAGCCTGCACCAGCAGTGGCTCGGCGCCTTCTGGCAGGACGATGCGTTTGTTGGCTTGCTGCGCACGCTGGATCAGCTGGTAGCGGAACACCGCCGGCGACAGGCGCAGTTCACGCGGCGTGCCGCAGCGTTGGTGCAGCCAGGCCGCGTCGAGGTGGCTGGCGACGAAGTCAGTGATGAACTCGGCACGCTCGCGGTCGTCCACCGGGATTTCGCGGTTCAGCGAGTTGAGCTGGTTGGCGGTGTCGTACGAGCCGGTGCTGACCGATAGGATCGGCAGGCCGGCCTGCAGTGCACCGCGGCACAGGCCAAGGATACGCTCGTCAGGCTTGCTGTCGCTGGTCAGCAGCAAACCGGCCAGTGGCACGCCATTGATCGCTGCCAGGCTGACAGCGAGGATGATGTCGTCGCGGTCGCCCGGGGTTACCACCAGGGTACCCGAGGTCAGTAGCGGGACCGTGTTGGCCACCGTGCGTGCACAGATGATGATCTTGCTCATGCGCCGCTGCTCGTAGTCGCCGGCATTGAGCACCTGGGCGCCAAGCAGCTCGGCCACATCGCGGGTTCGCGGTGCGTTCAGCTCGGGTTGGTAGGGTATGCAGCCAAGCAGGCGGAAGTCATTACCGCGCAGCAATGGCGAGTGCTCGCGCAGGCGGGTGGCGAAGTCCGCCATGCTCTCGTCGGTACGTACCTTGTTGAGGATGACCCCGAGCACTTTCGGGTCGCGTGGGCCGCCGAACAGTTGGGCCTGCAGTTCGACCCGCCCAGACAGCTCGCTGAGCACTTCGTTTTCCGGGGCCGATACCAGGATCACCTCGGCATCCAGGCTCTTGGCCAGGTGCAGGTTGACCCGCGCTGCATAGCTGGCGTGGCGTGTGGGCACCATTCCCTCGACCACGACCACGTCGTTGCCGACGCAGGCTTGCTGGTAGAGGCGGATGATTTCTTCAAGCAACTCGTCCAGTTGGCCATCGCCGAGCATGCGCTCGACGTGGGCCAGGCTCAGTGGGACCGGTGGCTTGATGCCGTGGGTGCGGGCAACCAGTTCGGTGGAGCGCTCGGGGCCGGTGTCACCCGGGTGCGGCTGAGCGATAGGCTTGAAGAAGCCGACCTTCAGGCCGGCACGCTCCAGGGTGCGCACCAGGCCCAGGCTGATTGAAGTCAGGCCGACACCGAAGTCGGTCGGCGCAATGAAAAATGTCTGCATGCGTGCTTCTCGAAATAAGCGGTGCAAGAAATTAACGGTCAAGGGTAGCGCTATCGGCCCCTTGTGCGCACCAGCCGCAAGCGAAAGGCTGGCCGATGTGTTGCGCACGTTGTGCCGGGTCGAGCACCCAAGGGCGTGCCTGCCACGGCGGCTGGTGGCGAAGGTGCTGGGTATGGCCGCACGAAAGTTGCACCACCCAGTGGCCTTCTGCGTCTTGATGAAAGCCATCGATCCGACTGGTGGGCCGTTGCTCGTCTGCAGTTCGTTCGCAATCGGGCGATGGCTTGGTTACACTTGTGCGCTCTACATTCTTTTGCAAAAGGTCTTGCCCCATGCTGATCGCCGCCAACAAGGCTGTCTCCATCGACTATACCCTGACCAACGACGCCGGGGAGACCATCGACAGCTCCGCCGGTGGCGCGCCGCTGGTTTACCTGCACGGTGCCGGCAACATCATCCCGGGCCTGGAAAAAGCCCTGGAAGGCAAGCAGGCTGGTGACGAGCTGAACGTTTCCATCGAACCTGAAGAGGCCTACGGCGAGTACCTGGCCGAACTGGTCAGCACCCTGAACCGTAGCCTGTTCGAAGGTGTCGACGAGCTGGAAGTGGGCATGCAGTTCCACGCTTCGGCACCGGACGGCCAGATGCAGATCGTCACCATCCGCGACATCGACGGCGACGACGTTACCGTTGATGGCAACCACCCGCTGGCCGGTCAGCGCCTGACCTTCCAGGTCAAGGTTGTGAACGTGCGTGACGCCAGCGACGAAGAAATCGCTCACCGTCACATCCACGGTGAAGGTGGCCATCACCACTGATTTTCTGCGCTAAGCTCAGAAAGTCGCCAGGCGCTCGGGCAAGCCGATTTGCCTTCCTACGGGAGGTGAACGGTTTGGACGAGCGCCTTTTTAGTGGGCGAAATTCGCCTGCACGGCAACCGGGAACCTGAGAGGGGATTTCAACATGAGTGCATTTCACGACCTGAAACTGGAAGCGCTGAACGGCGGAGAGCTGCCCCTCGCACCCTTCAAGGGCCAAGTGGTGCTAGTGGTCAACGTTGCCTCCAAATGTGGCCTGACGCCGCAATACAAGGCTCTGGAAAACCTCTACCAGATCTACAAGGACAAGGGCTTCAATGTGCTTGGCCTGCCGTGCAACCAGTTTGCCGGGCAGGAGCCGGGCACCGAAAAGGAAATCCAGGACTTCTGCAGCCTCAACTACGGGGTGAGTTTCCCGCTGGGGGGCAAGCTGGAGGTCAACGGGCCGCAGCGCCATTCGTTGTACCGCCTGCTGGCAGGTGAGGGGGCCGAGTTCCCCGGTGACATTACCTGGAATTTCGAGAAGTTTCTGGTGGGCAAGGATGGCCGTGTGCTGGCGCGTTTCTCGCCGCGCACTGCGCCGGATGACCCAGCGGTGGTGCAGGCCATCGAGAAAGCCCTGGCCTGAAGGGTGCCTGTCGCGATGTTTTTGCAGCGCCTGTGAGATCGAGCGCCGCGCGGGCGGCGCTCGATCTCACAGGCGCTGCAAAAATTGCGCAGAACGCCCAGCCGCAGCACCAGGTTGCCGGCAGGCGCTGTTCAGATACCCCTCGAACTGCTCGACAATCGCAGGCCAGCCCTGGCGGCTGGCATGCTGTCGCGCATTCAGGCGCACCCTGCGCAACGTCTCCACTTCTTCCAGCAACCAGCACGCTGCATCGACAAACGCCGCCTGGTCCCCTGGCATGGCCAGCGCGCCATTGTGGCCATGGCGAATATGCTGCGCTGCGGCTGCCTGGTCATAAGCAACCACCGCCAACCCTGAGGCCATGGCTTCGAGCACTACATTGCCAAAGGTCTCGGTCAGGCTCGGGAACAGGAACAGGTCGCCGCTGGCATAGTGCTCGGCCAGTCGTTCACCGCGCTGGACCCCGCAAAACACGGCGTCTGCAACCTGGTGTTCAAGACTGGCGCGCTGAGGCCCGTCGCCGACCATGATCAGGCGCAGGCGCTTCTGTGGATACGTCTTCCGTAACGCCTCAAGGCAAGGCCGTAGCAAGCAAAGGTTCTTTTCCGCCGCCAGCCGCCCAACATGCAGTACGGCGATATCCTCCGGGCCTAGCCCCCAGCTTTCGCGCAAGGCCTGGCTGCGTCGGGCCGGATTGAACAGGCACGCATCGACTCCTCGGGCCAGCAGCTCCAGGCGTTCGAAACCGCGACGCTCCAGCTCCAGGCGCTGGCTGGCACTTGGCACCAAGGTGACTGCCGTGCGCCGATGGAACCAGCGCAGGTAGTGGGTGAGCAGGCGCGCCAGCAGGCCAAGGCCGTACTGGCCGGAATACTGCGGGAAGTTGGTGTGGAAGCCACTGATCACCGCCACCCCAAGGCGCCGCGCCGCGCGCAGGGCGCTGAGCCCCAGCGGCCCCTCGGTGGCGATGTACAGCACATCCGGGCGCTGCCGGCGCCAGCGACGCAACAGCTTGTGCATCGACACCTCGCCCCACTGCAAACCCGGGTAGCCAGGCAACGCCCAGCCACGGCACAGCATCAGGTGCGGATCGCTGTGCGTGTGCCCTTCGCCCGCCTGGCGCGGGCGCACCACCTCGACCTCATGGCCGCGCTGGCGCAACCCTTCACTAAGGCGACCAAGGGTGTTGGCCACGCCGTTGATCTCGGGTGGGAAGGTTTCGCTGACCAGGGTGATGCGTAGGGCGGGTGTATTCATGACAAAAAGTTTCCGCCTGCCGGGTTGCGCTAATGTGACCGCCTTGTGACGTAAAGATGACGCCTGATCGCCGGCACTTTTGCCTCTACGAATATTTCCTCGCACAGCACTCAAGAAGGTGTCGCTGGCAGCCGATGAAGTTGCATTCGACTACGTGATGCGCTCCAGGAGAGCGGTGATGTTCAACAACAAGCTCAAGCAAGAAATCCGGCAACTGCGCGAAGACCTGATGTCCATCGAACAGGTCAAGAGTAGTCTCGACAGCGAGATGCTGGTGCTGCAGCTCGACCCTCAGGGACGGATCGAGATGGTCAACGGCAATTTCGAGAGCGAGATGCTCTACCGTGCCGAACAATTGCTTGGACGCAATATCGAGGACATCGTCCCTGCCCACGTAAAGTCGCTGGACTTCTACCAGCGCATGAAAAGCGCGATCAGCCGTGGCGAACACCTGAACGGTGCGTTCCGTCTTCTGCGCGGCAATGGTCAGGAAGCCTGGCTGCGCTCGATCCTGCAGCCGGTGAAGAACAGCGAGGGGCGCATCAAGTACTTCACCCTGCATTCCAGCGACCTCACCCGAACCATCGAGACCTCACGCGAGCACGAAAGCCTGATCAAGGCACTGATGCGCTCTACTGCGGTGATCGAGTTCGACCTCGACGGCATCATTCTCACTGCCAACGAGCGTTTCCTGGCCACCGTCGGCTATCGCCTGGAGCAGATTCGCGGTAAGCACCACCGCATGTTCTGCGAACCGCAGGAGGTCAACTCGGCTGGCTACCAAGCGTTCTGGGACAGGCTGCGGCGTGGCGAATATGTTGCCGAGCGCTTCAAGCGCATCGATGCCCATGGCCGGGTGATCTGGCTGGAGGCCTCGTACAACCCGATCTTCGATGCCCACGATGTGCTGTACAAGGTGGTCAAGTTCGCCACCGTGATCACCGATCAGGTCAATCAGGAACTGGCAGTGGCTGAGGCGGCAGATGTCGCCTACAACACCTCGCTGGGTACCGATGTCAGTGCTCGCAAGGCCACCGAAGTGGTCACCCAGACTGTCACTGTGATGCGTGGCCTGGAGGCTTCGATGCAAGAGGCGGCCGACGGCATCCAGGCACTGGATACCCAGTCGCGGGTGATCGGTTCGATCATCAAGACCATCAGCGACATTGCCGGGCAGACCAACCTGCTGGCCCTTAACGCGGCCATCGAAGCTGCCCGCGCGGGGGAGCAAGGGCGGGGCTTTGCCGTCGTTGCCGACGAAGTGCGCCAACTGGCCTCCCGCACCAGCACCGCCACCGAAGAAATCGCCCGGGTGGTACAGCAGAACGAACAACTGGCGCAGGCGGCGGTGGCGATCATCGACACCAGCAAGCGCCAGGCCGAACAGGGGCTGGCGCTGGCGGATGAGACGGGCAGCGTGATTGTCGAGATACAGGACGGGGCGAAGCGGGTAGTGGACGTAGTGGGGCAGTTTTCCAGCCGGCTGAGTCTTTGATATGGCTTGGGGTTTGTAATGGCCATGGGATCGAGCTTCGCCTGCGCGGCGCTCGATCTCAAGAACGATAAAAATTTCCAGCCTTACCCACAGCAACAACTGAACAGCTGAACTTCGCCGAGCATGCCGGAAACGAAGTCGCATTTTCCTACAACTGACTCAGAAACCTCCGATCCGAATCCATGATGGGATTTCCCCCTGCACACGTTGTCAGGGAGACACCTCATGTACCTGGATTACCTCGTGCCCTCGTGGCACGAGATCGAGTCACGTGTCATCGCCATGGTGGGCTACCCAAGCGGTGGCCAGTTCCGCACCAGCCTCAATGAAGAGGTCGCCTCACTGGGCCTCAACCTGCGCCGGATCGAAGCTGTCCGCACAGCCTTCTACCACGCCGAATGGCAGGCGGCGCAGAGGCTGCGCCAGCGCTTCGCCGACCTCGGCATCAACAGCATCGTCGACGAACTGCTGAGGGTCGTGCAGCAGATGGCGATGATCGTCATCGGCAGCACCGTTACCGGCGGCCTGCTTGGCGCGGGGGTAGGCGCATTCGCCGGCGGCGCCGGAACCATACCGTTCGCTGGCGCAGGCGCGGTCATGGGCCTCAAGGTCAGCGGCTGGATCCTTGGCGCGCTGGGGCTGGCTTCCATTGCCGAGTTCTTCATCGGGGGCTTGCCGCGGATCGGTGAGTACTACGTCGATGGCATCCGCTTCGCCTGGGAAGGCACCTGCGGCAATGAAGGCACCGGCCCGTTCTGCCGGGACGATCCGTATGCGATATCCCGGGCCACGCATCAGATTGCCCAAGGCCATGTGGAAGTCGTGGTGCTGTTGTTGGGGGCGATCGTGTCGTACCTCACCCGCGGGCGCGGCGATGCCCGGGTGCTGGCCCAGGAAATGGCGGCCAGCCGCAAAGGCGCGCGGCTGGGGCAATGGATGCTCCAGCATGAAGAGGGGTTGAAGAAACGGCCGGATCTGCAGGTGCCGGAGCGGCGCAAGGGGGCGATGGATGATCCGCAGCCCGTTAGCCCGAATCAGCCCAGGAAAGCACCAGCGAAGCCCCATCCGGGCACGATGGCATTGCATAACGTTGAATGTTTCAAAGCTGATAAAGTACCGGAATACAAAGTAGGCGAATTCAAACGACAGTTGAATGGCCAGGAAGACGGGCTCAACTGGATGACCGTTGAAGAATTTTTGGAAAAAGTTGAAAACCCAAATCAGCGCAATAAAGGGCTCGCCCAGAGAGCGAGAAAAAAGGAGCAAGAATTTATCAAGGAAAAAATTGAAAAAGAGCTCAGGAAAACCATGGGCCCATTTGAAGCGCAACGGGTTGCAATAGAAAAAGCCAGAAACCGGATGTCAATTACAGCAGCACTGCACAATCCGGATCTCGTCGCCGGAGGTAGAGACGTCATATCGGACTTTGGGGACCGCCAGGTAAACTCAGTGATAGGCGCCCAATGGAAAACCAGGATACCTAACTTAAAGAAAGCGGCCGAAACGGTACCCCTGGAGTCCAGAGGCTCAATCCGCATGAATGTCAAATTACATAAGTGCTAAGGTGAGAAGGTTGAAATGGATAAAGTATTTGCCAGTTTGATTGAGAGTTTTGGTCCGCCGATTGACCGCCGGGAAGTACCTGGCTCCACAATCGAAAGATACACAGACAAGCTTCCTCCCAAGCTTTTGGAATATTGGTCCGAGCATGGATGGGGGGGGTACGGTGAGGGCATATTCTGGCTAGTCAATCCGCAAGAATATGACGCCGTAGTTTCCTGCTGGATTGCAGGCACGGCACTTGCTTCGCACGACAACTATCATTTGGTTGCAAGAAGTGCCTTCGGAGACTTGTATCTTTGGGGAGAGAAAACTGGATTTTCATTGGAGATAACAAGCGTTGGGTCTCAGTACATATTTTATCGAACTGAATTCACAAAGGAACAACTAAATACTGAGCTTCAAGGCTTTATTTTGTCAAGAGAAGTGGAGTCAATGGATTTCAATGGTCTCTTCAATCCCGCCAAGGAAAAACTGGGTAGGCTTAAACATGACGAGATGTACGGCTTTTTCCCCGCGCTCATGCTGGGCGGGGCAGACTCCCTGCAACATCTTAGAAAAGTCAGTGCTGTTGAACACTTGATCTTTCTGGCGCAATTGACAGATCTTCAACCTTACGCCTTCTCCGAGCAGCCAGATTAATGCCGCAGTCAACCAGCACCGCCACCGAGGAAATCGCCCGGGTGATGGATGTGGCGGAACAGTTTTCCAGTCGGTTGAGTCTTTGATAATTTGTAATGGCCATGGGATCGAGTTTCGCCTGCGCGGCGCTCGATCTAAAGAACGATAAAAATCTCCAGCCTTACCCACGGTAACAACTGAACAGCTGAACTTCTAAGCTGCAGGAGAGAATTCTGAGAGATCTTATGAGAACTATGAATGCCATTGAAGCTAGAAAGCTCTCGGTGAAGCAGGCAAAGGAAAACCCTGTCATCTCTCGCAGCTTTGCATAATCCATGAATACTAGTCGCTTGAGGGTTTCGCCGTGGATGAGGTTTTTTTCCTGTTTGTAGAACAAGTTGGTGAGCCGTTTTTTCGACAGGAGGTTCCTCCCTCAAGTCTGGATCGATACAGAGGCATCTTGCCGAACAAATTGTTAGAGTATTGGAGTGAGCACGGTTGGTGCGGGTATGGTGACGGGATATTTTGGACTGTCAATCCCCAGGAATATGAAGGGGTAACTGCCTCGCTTATCGAAGGCACAATATTGGAGAAGCGAGATAGATACCACCTTATCGCTCGCGGCGCATTTGGTGACCTGTATCTCTTTGGAGAGCAAACGGGTTTCTCAGTAAAGATTTTGGCTCATATTTCACGATACAGGGGCAGTGAATATGAGTTGACGGCGGCGGATATGGACAGGGAAGTGCAAGGTTTCTTCCTTGGCAAAGAGAAGGCGTCTGTTGACTTTGATGGCATGTTCGAGCCAGCAAAGAAAAAACTGGGTATGCTAAAGCATGATGAAATGTATGGGTTCGTTCCAGCCTTGGCGTTCGGCGGGTCAAGCGACCTTGCTAACCTCGAGAAGGTTAAGGCAGTGGAGCATCTAATACTGCTTTCTCAGATTGCCACCCTCGAACCCTACAGTTTCTCCGACTTCTAAAAAAACAATCTGCAAAAAGGGGCTGCCCTGCAGCCCCACGCTCCTTCAGCTCCGCTCCCGCACCCAGAACAGCGTAGCCCCGGCCACCGCCGCCGGCATCATCAGCACGTTCACCCCCGGAATCATCAGCGCCAGGTAGGTGATGCCGCCAAAGCCCAGGCTCTGCCAGCGCTTCTGGCGCAGCCAGGCGAGCATGTCCTGCCAGGTCATCTTGTTGTTGTCCGCCGGGTAGTCGATGTACTGGATGGCCATCATCCACACGCCGAAGATCAGCCACAGCGGCGCAGCCACCACGTTGACCACCGGGATCAGCGACAGGACGAACAGGCCGATGGCGCGTGGCAGGAAGTAGCCCAGCTTGCGCATTTCGCGGCTGAAGGTGCGCGGTACCATGGCTGCCAGCTCGCCCCAGCTGAAGGCTGGGAAGGTGTCTTCGCCACGCACTACCACCTCGACCTTTTCCGCCAGAAAGCCGTTGAACGGCGCGGCAATGATATTGGCCACCAAGGTGAAGGTGAAGAACACCATCAGCACCAGCAAGGCAACGAACAGCGGCCAGAGGATGTAGCTGAGGAAGCTAAGCCAGTCAGGCAGCGTGGGCATCAGGGCATCGAGCCACAGGCCGAACTGGTGGCCGGCGAAGTAGATCAGGCCACCGAACAGCAACA
This sequence comes from Pseudomonas sp. yb_5, assembly GCF_043103865.1. Lineage (NCBI taxonomy): Bacteria > Pseudomonadati > Pseudomonadota > Gammaproteobacteria > Pseudomonadales > Pseudomonadaceae > Pseudomonas > Pseudomonas sp. yb_5. The sequence continues at coordinate 54,405 of NZ_JBICKE010000034.1, read as the reverse complement.
GGTTGACCGCCAGAGGCAGCAGCACGAACAACCGCAGGTTGGGGCTCAGCACCAGTTTCAGGCCTTCGCGCAAGTATTGGGGGCCAGAGAGGACAGGGGCTTGCATCTAGATACTCCGCAGAGAAGGAAAACGCGCTGACCTTACCGAGTTTGCCGCGCCGACGAAAGGCACGCAGTGGGCGGGAAACGGGATGTAACAAAAGCGCGCAGCGCGTGTTTATCGATGAAATCGCAGCATAGGCGATGCCTATGAGGTGGATTGTCTAAGGATATTTCCTTAATCTTTGCGACCTCGCTACAGTGCGCTCAACTTTTCGCTTTGCGGGCCTGCGCGTTTTAGCCTTCCCCAAGTGCTGCGTGGGTCCTTTTTAATTTCTTGGCTGGCGCAGCCGGTACACCGATGCCGGCCCTGCGGCCCGCTCGACAGGAGTTCGACATGTCTGAAGTACGTCATTCGCGCGTCATCATTCTCGGTTCCGGCCCTGCCGGTTACAGCGCTGCGGTGTATGCCGCCCGTGCCAACCTCAAGCCGCTGCTGATCACCGGCATGCAGGCGGGTGGCCAGCTGACCACCACCACCGAAGTCGACAACTGGCCGGGCGACCCCCACGGCCTGACCGGCCCGGCTCTGATGCAGCGTATGCAAGAGCACGCCGAGCGTTTTGAAACCGAAATCGTCTTCGACCACATCAACGCTGTCGACCTGGCCAACAAGCCGTTCACCCTGCAGGGTGACAGCGGCAAGTACACCTGTGATGCGCTGATCATCGCCACTGGCGCCAGCGCTCGCTACCTGGGCCTGCCGTCGGAAGAAACCTTCATGGGCAAGGGTGTTTCGGCCTGTGCCACCTGTGACGGTTTCTTCTACCGCAACAAGCCGGTCGCCGTGGTCGGTGGTGGTAACACTGCCGTGGAAGAGGCACTGTACCTGGCCAACATCGCCAGCAAAGTGACCCTGGTACACCGTCGCGAAACCTTCCGCGCCGAGAAGATCCTGGTCGACAAGCTGAACGCCCGTGTGGCCGAAGGCAAGATCGAGCTCAAGCTCAACGCCACCCTGGACGAAGTGCTGGGTGACAACATGGGCGTAACCGGTGCGCGTCTGAAGAACAACGACGGCAGCAGCGACGAAATCAAGGTCGACGGCGTGTTCATCGCCATTGGCCACACCCCGAACACTTCGCTGTTCGAAGGCCAGCTGACCTTGAAAGACGGCTACCTGGTGGTCAACGGCGGCCGCGAAGGCAATGCCACCGCGACCAACGTCGAGGGTGTGTTTGCCGCTGGCGACGTGGCTGACCACGTTTACCGCCAAGCCATCACTTCGGCCGGTGCGGGCTGCATGGCGGCGCTGGATGTCGAGCGCTACCTGGACGGTTTGGCCAACGCCTCGTTCTGATCTGAAAACCGGGGCTGCTTTGCGGCTCATTCGCAGCACAAGGTTGCGCCTGCAAGGATATGCAGCCTGTTGCGACTGTGAGTGGGGTGCAAAGCGCCCCCAATAAAAAACCGGCCAAGCGCCGGTTTTTTATTGCCTGCAATCAGTTCACAGGCTCAGTCGCATCGACAGGTCCACCGCTTTCACATCCTTGGTCATGGCGCCAATCGAGATGTAGTCCACCCCTGTCTCGGCAATTACCCGCAAGGTCGTTTCGTTTACGCCGCCGCTGGCTTCAAGCTTGGCTTTGCCAGCGGTAATGCGCACGGCTTCGCGCATCTCGTCCAGGTTCAACTCGTCGAGCATGATGATGTCCGCGCCAGCGGCCAGCGCCTGGCGCAGTTCATCCAGGCTTTCGACCTCGATTTCAACCGGCTTGCCCGGCGCAATGCGGTGCGCTGCGGCCACGGCCTCGGCTACGCCGCCGCTGGCGGCGATGTGGTTTTCCTTGATCAGGAAGGCGTCGTACAGGCCTATGCGGTGGTTGTCGCATCCACCGCAGGTAACCGCGTACTTTTGCGCCAGGCGAAGGCCGGGCAGGGTTTTGCGGGTGTCCAGCAGGCGCACCTGGGTGCCTGCTACCAAGTCGGCAAGGAAGCGCGCACGGGTGGCGACCCCCGAAAGCATCTGCAGGAAGTTCAGTGCGCTGCGCTCACCACTCAGCAGCGAACGGGCCGGGCCTTCCAGGTGGAACAACGGTTGATTGGCAGTGGCCTGCTCACCGTCGGCCACCTGCCAGTGCACTGCAACGCGCGGGTCAAGCTGGCGGAACACGGCATCGACCCAGGCGGTACCGGCGACCACGCAGTCTTCGCGGGTGATGATGGTCGCCTTGGCCAGGCGCTCGGCCGGGATCAGTTGCGCGGTGATATCGCCACTGCCGATGTCCTCCAACAGCGCGCGGCGCACGTTGGCTTCAATTTCAGCGGTCAGGTCGGCAAGGCGTAGGTTCGGCATGGTCGGCTCCACAAGCTAGGTGCCCGCGATTATAGGGCAGGGGGCCGGTGTGTACAGCCGCCTTGGTGCTGACCTTTGGTCGGGCGTCATGAGTAATCCGAGCAGATCAGGGTCATTAGCCAGTCAGCGAAACGGCGCTGGCAGGCATACGGTTTTTTACCGATAATGGCGACTGGTATTTGGCGCCATGGCTTTGACGATTTTCAGCCCTTTCGGGCAAGACACCCTGCAAGGAGTCCAGGATGCAAAAGGAAGGCAAGGTGGTGCCCCTGGCGGCAGCCATCGACCGAGGGGGGCTTACGCCTCTGCCTTGCCTTCCGGTCGTGCTGCTGCAGGTGCGCGACAAGGCCGCGTTGCAGTTGCGTCAGGGCCTGCAGGATCTGTTCGACAATGCCGATGACACGCTCTTCGAAATGGCCGACAAGGCCTTGGACCGCGGTGACCAGAACCTGTACTTCGAGGCCATGCGTGACCTGCGCCTGAAGCGCAAGAGCATTGAGCGTGGTTTTCTGGATACGTTCCAGGATGCTTTCCTCCGAACCGGCCAGGTCGACTTGCTGGCAAACCTGGCCCAGCCGGGCCCCCCGCGTAGCAAGGCTCAAATGGAGCGGGCCGCCGCCATCGAGGGCATGGTGGCGCGGGTGCTGTCACGCGATGGCATTGCCCTGCAGCAACTGGGTTTGCGCCTGCAGGCGCTGCTCGACCGCCCCCTGTACGAGCAGCACAACCCGTTGGGGCCAGCCGCGCTGTGTCGTTACTTCCTCGATGCCGGGCGTAATCTGGGCGTTGGCCTGCGGGTCAAGCTGGTGCTGCTGAAGCTGTTCGAGCGTTATGTGCTGCGCGATGTCGATGTGATCTATGGCGAAGCCAACCAGTTGCTGGCCGCTGCCGGCGTACTGCCCGAACTGCAACCGGCGCCGCGCCGGCGTGCCGAAGACCGGCGCATGCGTGCGCGCCCAGGACCGGCGAATCTCGGCCAGGACGTGGGGGCGGATGCCGCAGGGCAGGCGTTGTTTGCCTCGTTACAGGTACTGCTAGCGCCGGTGCGCGGGCAGTTCGCGCCGCGCTTGCACGCGGTGGCTGCCGCCCAGCCGATCAGTACCGCCGACCTGCTCCGGCTACTTTCGCATTTGCAGCGCTACGTGCCCGCCACCCACGAGGCCGATGACTTCGAGCTCGGCCAGCAGCTTGAGCAACTGCTGTTGCGGGTGAGTGTGCGCAGCGGCACGCGTCGGCGTCTTGAAGTGGATGACGAAGACATGATCAACCTGGTTGGCCTGCTGTTCGCGTTCATCCACAACGACGACAACCTGCCGGCCAGCCTGCGGTCGTTGATTACGCGCCTTCATATTCCCCTGCTCAAGGTGGCATTACTGGACAAGGGGCTGTTCAGCCGAGGTAACCACCCGGCGCGTCGGCTGCTCAACGAAATCGCCGGCGCCGCGATTGGCTGGGAGTGCGGCAGCGAAGGCCGGCGTGACAGCTTGCATTTGCGGGTAGAGCGTGTCGTTCAGCGCCTGCTCAATGATTTTGCCGACGATGCAAGCCTGTTCGCCGAGTTGCTCGACGACTTCCTCGCATTCAATCAGGACGAACGGCGACGCAACGAGTTGCTCGAACAACGCACTCGCGACGCCGAAGAAGGCCGTGCCCGGGCACTGCAGGCCAGACAGCAGGTGCAGCACGTGCTCAACCAGCGCCTGCGAGGCCGGGTGTTGCCGCAGGTGGTAGTACAAATGCTGGTGCAGGCCTGGAGCCAGGTACTGCTGCTGGCTTGGTTGAAACAGGGCGAGGCCTCTGCGGCCTGGCGCGACGCATTGCAGACGATGGACATGCTGCTGGCCAGCATTACCCCGCCACATGAGCCGCAAGCCTTGCTGCAGCAGGTGCCAGCCCTGCTCAAGGCGCTGCGCGATGGCCTGGCCAGCGTAGCCCTGGACGCGGTGGCGACCCGCGAGTTCTTCCTGCAACTGGAACAGTTGCACCTGCGCGCCTGCGCAGGTAAAGACGAAATGCCGGGAGGGGAAGGTCAATTCTTGGGCGATGTGCGGGTGGCCGAAGAGATTGTGCTGGCGATTGCCGAAGAGCCCGCCTGCGTGCCCCTGCACGCTGCCGATGGGCAGGCTGCAGCGCTGCGCCAGGCGCAACGCTTGCGTATCGGCACCTGGGTCGAGGTTCTCGATGAGGATGAGCCACTGCGCTGCAAGCTGGTCGCGCGCATTGAAAGCAGCGATAGGCTGGTGTTCGCCAACCGCACCGGCATGAAAGTGCGCGAGTGGAGCAGCGCCAGCCTGGCCCAGGCACTGCAGCGGCATGAAGTGCGCGTGCTGGATGACCGCCTGTTATTCGAACGGGCGCTGGAGGCGGTTCTTGAGAGCTTGCGGCAAGGGCAGGCGCAATAGGCTGACGCATTACAATCATTCACATGCACACGGCGTTGGCCGCAGGGCATACTGTGGGCATGTTCACGGCGTTTTTCAGGATCTGCCCCATGCAATTGGACCGTGCCACTGGCTGGTTCCACGGAATCGGAATCACCCATTGCCCCTCGCCGAACTTCAATGCGCGCCCCGAAGGCGAATCGATTTCCCTGCTGGTGATTCACAACATCAGCCTGCCCCCGGCCTGTTTCGGCACGGGCAAGGTGCAGCAATTCTTCCAGAACCGCCTGGCCCCTGATGAACATCCGTATTTTGCCAGCATCAACCACCTGACCGTGTCAGCGCACCTGTTCGTCGAGCGTGACGGCGCGGTGACTCAGTTCGTGTCGTTGCATGACCGTGCCTGGCATGCGGGTGTGTCGAGCTTTGACGGGCGCGAAGGCTGTAACGACTTTTCCATCGGCATCGAACTGGAAGGCACCGACGACCTGCCCTATACCGATGCCCAGTATGCTGTGCTGGAGCAACTCACCCGGCACATCCGCAGTGCCTGGCCGGCCATCGACCTGAACCGCATTCAGGGCCACAGCGACATTGCCCCGCAGCGCAAGACCGACCCCGGCCCGGCCTTCGACTGGCCGCGCTACCGCCAGGCGCTGCAGCACAACGAGGACAAGGCATGAGTTTTCTGGTGTTGGTGCTGGCGCTGTGGGTCGAGAAGTTTTCGGCGCTGCGTCATCAGGTGCAGCGCGACGGGTTCTTTATTGGCGAATTGGTGCGTCTGGAGCGCAGCGGCAAGGTGCACCCATGGTGGACGTTGGCCATCCTGGTGTTGGCGCCGGTAGCGCTGCTGGTGTTGCTGCTGCATGTGCTGGAGCCGGTGGCCTATGGTTTGCTGGCGTTGCCGGTGCACCTGCTGGTGCTGATCTACAGCCTGGGCCGCGGCGATGCCAAGGCATCGCTGGGGGCGTTTCGTGATGCCTGGCGGCGGGGGGACGATCAGGCGGCGCTGCACGTGGCCGAGCGCGACCTGGGCCTGGTGGCCGATGAACCGCACAGCCTGCTGGTGCGGGTGCAGGGTAATTTGCTGTGGCAGGTGTACCAGGGCTTTTTTGCGGTGATCTTCTGGTATTTCGTACTGGGCCCAGGCGCTGCGCTGGCTTATCGAATGTTGGCGCTGTGTGGTGAACACAGCAGGCAGCCGGCGCTGAAGGTGCGTGCCGAGCAGTTGCGGCACATCATGGACTGGTTGCCGGTGCGAGCACTGGCGTTGAGCTTTGCCCTGGTGGGCAACTTCCTCGCGGTGACACGGGTGATGCTGCACGAGGTGCTCAACTGGCACATCAGCGCCGGGCACCTGGTGGCTCGGGTCGGGCGCATTGCCGATGACATTCCCGAGGAAGAGGACAGCCAGCGCGGGTTGGGGCGGTTGGACAGCCTGTGGGAACTGCTGTTGCGCTGTGCAGTGCTGTGGTATGCAGGGTTCGCGCTGTGGACCGTGCTGGTCTGAATCGGGACCAGGCGCATCCCACGGGAATCCCGTTCACCTGAGTTTCACCAGCCAAACAACGCGCAAGCATTGCGGGTGCTGGCCTGTGCCAGCACCTCGACATCCAGTCCCATCACTTGCGCCAGTGCCGCGGCAATGTCCGGCAGATGCTCCGGGCTGTTGCGTACCCCCGGGTACATCACCGGTGCCATGTCCGGTGCATCAGTCTCCAGCACCACGCTGTCCAGTGGCAGCCGCGCCAGGGTCTTGCGCAGCCGCAGTGCCTGCGGCCAGGTAGCCGCACCGCCCAACCCCAGCATGAACCCCAGCTTGATGTACTCGCGGGCCTCTTCGTAGCTGCCGGCAAACGCATGAATCACCCCCGCCCGCGCAGGCTTGTAGTGCTTGAGCGTGGCAATCACCTGGGCATGGCTGCGGCGCACGTGCAACAGGGCCGGTAGTTCGAAGTCGCAAGCCATCTGCAGTTGCGCTTCGAACAGCGCCTGCTGGCGGGTCTTGTCGAGGTCTGTGAGGTAATAGTCCAGGCCAAACTCACCCACGGCACATAGCCGCGGGTTGTCGCGCAGGCGCTCCAGCCACTCGCGCAGTTGCAGCAGGTGCTCAGGTCGATGCTGGTCGAGGTAAACTGGGTGCAGGCCAAGCGCGGCGAACAGGCGCGGCTCGGTGCAGGCGAGTTCCCACACCCGTTGGAAATTCGCCTGGTACACCCCCAGCACCACCATCCGCTCCAGCCCACGCGCCGCCGCGTTGGCCAGCAGGCGCGGGCGGTCGGCGTCGAAGTCGGGGAAGTCCAGGTGGGTGTGGGTGTCGATCAGGCGCATGTTCAGGCCGCTGAGATGCGTTGCTTGAAGGTGCGGCCAACAGCATGAACGCCGGGTTCATAGCGTTTTTCCTCGATGGCGGCCAGTGCCAGTTCAAGCGCGGTGGCGGCAATCTGGCCGTGCTGCTGGGCCATGGCATTGACCGGCAGCGGCAGGAAATCGAGCAACTGGTTGTCGCCAAAGGTACCCAGCTGCAGTTGGCGCGAGTCGACCGGGCGCGCCTGTAGGGTGTCGAACACGCCCTGCAACAGCACGTACGACGTGGTCACCAGAGCATCCGGCAGGCCGCCCAGGTCGTCGATCAGTTGTTGCATCAGGCGTTGGCCGCACTCACGGCTGAAGGCTTCGCCCTGATAGCGGCGCACTTCGCCGGCATAGCCTTGCAGGGCCTCGTCGAATCCGCCGGCACGCGCCTGGCTAACCGACAGCTCGGGGCGTGCGCCTATCAGGGCGATGCTGCGTGGGGCCGCGCTGAGCAGGCTGGCGGCCAGCTGGCGGCTGGCATCGCGGTCGTCGCTGATCACCGAGCAGAAGTGTGCGGGGTCCAGGCGGCGGTCGATGGCTATCACCGGCAAGCCTTTGTCCTGCAGCTCGCGGTAGCTGTCATCTTCTGGCGGCAGGCAACTGGCAACGAACAGCGCATCGCAGCGCCGCGCACGGAACAGCTGCTGCAGTTGGCGCTCGCTGTCTGGCTGGTCGTCGCTGCTGGCGATCAGCAACTGGTAGCCGCGGGCGCGGGCGCCTTGCTCCAGTTGCTTGGCAATGCGGGCGTAGCTGGGGTTCTCCAGATCCGGGAGAATGAAGCCCAGGGTGCGGGTATGCCGGCTGCGCAGCCCAGCTGCCTGCGGGTTGGGGGTGAAGCCGTGGGCTTCGACCACCGCGCGTACCCGCTCGACAGTACTGTTGCTGATGCGCTGCTGTTCTGCCTTGCCATTGATGACGTAGCTGGCAGTGGTCACGGACACACCGGCCAGACGGGCGATATCGCTGAGTTTCACCGAATTTTCCTTGTTATTACCGGGGCTGGCTGTAAGGCCGGACCGGGTAGTTTGACCCGGTACAGGCATCACGCGCAGACGACCATTGTCGCAATTGTCCGACAGGATGGGGCTTTTTACTGGGCAGATTATCGAGTAACGTGGCCGTCTGGTCAGATTAAACGTTTCAGCCGCCGATTTTTCTGCCTCGGCTCCACCCGTGCAAGGTTGCTGAACTGGCCCTTTATGTGAATTTCACAACAATACTCCAGTACCCGAACGGGAACTGCAAAAGGAGAAGGTCATGCTCGAGCTCGCCAATGAGCAGATAGCCATGGGCCAGAAGGCCGCCGACAAGGATGAGGCATTGCGCCTTCTGGCGGATCGACTGGTTGCGGACGGCCTGGTCGCCGAGGGTTACCTGCAAGGGCTACAGGCCCGGGAGGCACAAGGCTCCACGTTCCTTGGCCAGGGCATCGCCATTCCCCATGGTACGCCGCAAACACGCGATCTGGTGTATGCCACCGGCGTGCGGCTGCTGCAGTTTCCCGAGGGGGTAGACTGGGGTGACGGGCAAATGGTCTACCTGGCCATTGGTATTGCCGCCCGCTCCGACGAACACCTGCGCCTGCTGCAGCTGTTGACCCGTGCGCTGGGCGAGACCGACCTGGCCGAAGCCTTGCGCCGGGCCAGCTCAGCCGAAGCGCTGCTCAAGCTGCTGCAGGGCGCGCCACAAGCGTTGGCGCTGGATGCGCAACTGGTGGGGCTGAACTTGCCGGCTGAAGACTTCGACGAACTGGCCTGGCGCGGTGCGCGCCTGTTGCAACGTGCCGACTGTGTCGACAGTGGCTTTGCCGCCGTGCTCCAGCAGGCCGAGCCTCTGCCGCTGGGCGAGGGCCTGTGGTGGCTGCACAGCGAGCGCCAGGTTCGTCAGCCGGGCCTCGCCTTTATCACCCCGCAGCAGCCGCTGCGTTACCGCGACCAGCCGCTCAACGGTCTGTTCTGCCTGGCCAGCCTTGGCGCCGCTCACGAGGCCCTGCTTGAGCGTCTGTGCGAAGTGCTGATCGAAGGCCGCGGGCAGATGCTCTACCAGGCCACCAACAGCCGTGCGGTACTGGAAGTACTGGGCGGCGAAGCGCCGGCGGACTGGCCCAGCGCACGTGTCGTGCTGGCCAATCCACATGGCTTGCATGCCCGCCCGGCCAAGGTGCTTGCACAACTGGCCAAAGGCTTTGAAGGGGAAATTCGTGTGCGCCTGGTCGATAGCGCGCAGCCAGCGGTATCGGTGAAGAGCCTGAGCAAGCTGCTCAGCCTCGGCGCCCGCCGTGGTCAGGCACTGGAGCTGGTCGCCGAGCCGAGCATCGCTGCCGATGCCTTGCCGGTGTTGCTGGCCGCTATCGAACAAGGCTTGGGTGAGGAGGTGGAACCCCTACCGCAGAGCGTCACGCCCATTGCCGATGACGTACCCGAAGTACTGCAAGCGCCAGCGGCCGGCAGTCGTATCCAGGGTGTGGGTGCCGCCCCCGGCATTGCCAGCGGCCCGGCGCATGTCTGTGTCGAGCGTGAGTTCGACTATCCCTTGCGGGGTGAATCGTGCGCCCAGGAGCGGCAGAAGCTGCGCGAAGCGTTGGCCATCGTCAATGGCGAACTGCAGGCTTTGGTCCTGCGCAGCGACAAGGCCATTGGCGAAATTTTCGTCACCCACCAGGAAATGCTTGCCGACCCGGCCCTGACCGACGATGTCGAGCAGCGCCTGGCCCAGGGCGAAAGCGCTGCGGCTGCGTGGATGGCCGTGATCGACGCAGCGGCCCGTCAGCAAGAGGCATTGCACGATGCGCTGCTCGCCGAGCGCGCCGCCGACCTGCGCGATATCGGCCGCCGCGTGCTGGCGCAGTTGTGTGGTGTGCAGGCGCAGGCTGAACCCGAGCAACCCTATGTGCTGGTGATGACCGAAGTCGGTCCATCCGATGTCGCTCGCCTGGACCCCAGCCGGGTTGCCGGCATTGTCACCGCCCAGGGCGGCGCCACGGCCCACAGTGCCATCGTCGCCCGTGCTTTGGGTATACCAGCGGTGGTCGGCGCGGGTGCGTCGATACTGCTGTTGGACAATGGTACGCCGCTGTTGCTCGATGGCCAGCGTGGTGTGGTTAGCGTCGCACCGCCAGCGGATGAACTGCAGCGGGCGCTGGCCGAGCGCGACCTGCGCGAGCAACGCCTGCAGGCCGCCTGGGCCAACCGCTTCGAGCCGGCTGTCACCCGGGATGGGCATGCCGTCGAGGTGTTTGCCAACATCGGTGATGGCAACGGTATCGCCAAGGTGGTGGAGCAGGGCGCCGAGGGTGTGGGCCTGCTGCGCACCGAACTGATTTTCATGGCCCACCCTCAAGCGCCGGATGTGGCCACCCAGGAAGCCGAGTACCGCCGCGTGCTCGATGGCCTCGATGGGCGCCCGCTGGTGGTGCGTACCCTTGATGTTGGCGGCGACAAACCGTTGCCTTACTGGCCGATCGCTGCCGAGGAGAACCCCTTCCTCGGCGTGCGCGGCGTGCGTTTGACCCTGCAGCGCCCGCAAGTGATGGAAGACCAGTTGCGCGCGTTGCTGCGGGCCGCCGACCAGCGCCCGTTGCGCATCATGTTCCCGATGGTTGGCCAGGTGCACGAGTGGCGTGAGGCTCGGGCCATGGTGGAGCGCCTGCGTGCAGAAATCCCGGTAGCCGACCTGCAACTGGGCATTATGGTCGAGGTGCCTTCAGCGGCCCTGCTGGCAGCGCAATTGGCGCGCGAAGTGGACTTCTTCAGCATCGGCACCAACGACCTGACTCAATACACCTTGGCCATCGACCGTGGCCACCCCAGCCTCTCGGCACAGGCCGATGGCCTGCACCCGGCGGTGTTGAGCCTGATCGACATGACCGTGCGCGCCGCCCATGCCCACGGCAAGTGGGTGGGCGTGTGTGGCGAGCTGGCGGCCGACCCGCAGGCGGTGGCCGTGCTGCTGGGGCTGGACGTGGACGAACTCAGCGTCTCCGCGCGCAGCATCGCCGAAGTCAAGGCACTGGTTCGCCAGGCCGATCATCAGACAGCCCGCGCCCTGGCGCGCGAGGCCCTGCAACAGGACAGCGCCGCAGCAGTTCGCGCGCTGGTGGAGCGTTACTGAATGGCCAAGATCCTCACTCTCACCCTGAACCCGGCGCTGGATATCACCATCGGCCTGGACGCTCTGCGCCCCGGGCAGGTCAACCGTAGCCAGGCGCAGCACAGTCACGCCGCGGGCAAGGGGCTGAACGTTGCCCAGGTACTGGCCGACCTGGGGCACAGCGTAACCGTTGGCGGTTTCCTTGGGCGCGACAATCTGCAGCCCTTCGAGGCGCTGATCGACGGTCGCGGTTTTACCGACTGCTTCGTCCGTGTGCCGGGCGAAACCCGCAGTAATATCAAGCTGGTCGAGGCCGATGGCCGCGTTACCGACATCAACGGGCAAGGCCCGGAGGTGGACGAGGCGGCACGCAACGCCTTGCTGCACAAACTGCAACAGATTGCCCCAGGTCACGATGCCGTGGTGGTGGCTGGTAGCCTGCCGCGCGGGATCAGTGCCGACTGGTTCCGCCAGTTGCTCGAACTGTTGAAGGCTCAAGGCCTCAAGGTTGTCCTGGACAGCAGTGGTGAAGCCCTGCGTGTCGGTTTGCAGAGCGCGCCCTGGCTGGTCAAGCCCAATACCGAAGAACTGGGCGAAGTGCTGGGCCTGCCTGTGGATAACCTGGCGCAACAGACGGCTGCCGCCAAGCGCCTGCTGGCCAGTGGCGTTGAACACGTGGTGGTGTCTGCGGGCGAGCAGGGCGTCAGTTGGTTCAGTCGTGACCTGGCCATGCACGCCCGCCCACCCAAGGTGCGGGTTGCCAGCACGGTGGGGGCGGGGGATTCGCTGGTGGCCGGCATGGTCCACGGCCTGCTGCTGGCCGAGGCGCCTGCGCAGACGTTGACCCGAGCCACTGCCATCGCCGCCCAGGCCGTTACCCAGGTTGGCTTCGGTATCCGTGACCGCGAGCACCTGGTGCAACTGGAAGCGGCCGTGCAACTGACAGAATAACAAGAGGGTTGCCGATGAACATTGCCATAGTCACCGCCTGCCCCAATGGCCAGGTATCGAGTGTACTGAGCGCACGCTTGCTGTCCGCCGCTGCCCAGCGGCGCGGCTGGAGCACCAGCGTCGAAGTGCAGAATACTGAACACCCCGAGCGGCAGCTGAGCGCCGCACAGATCGCCGAGGCTGACTGGGTGCTTGTGGTCAGCACCGGTCCGGTGGACCTGGCCCGCTTCGTCGGCAAGCGCCTGTACCAAAGCACGCCATCCCAGGCGCTGGCTGATCGCGAAGGCTTTCTCGACGAAGCGGCGGCCAACGCCGAGCTGCTGGCCGCAGTGACAGATGGCCCGGCCGCCGCTGGCAGTGCTGGTACCCGCATCGTTGCCGTGACTGCTTGTCCGACCGGCGTAGCCCATACCTTCATGGCCGCAGAAGCCTTGCAGCAAGCCGCACAGCAACTGGGCTACCAGTTGACCGTCGAGACCCAGGGCTCGGTCGGTGCGCGCAATCCCTTGTCTGCTGAAGCCATCGCTGCGGCGGACGTGGTGTTGCTGGCCGCCGACATTGAAGTTCCCACTGCACGTTTCGCCGGCAAACGTATTTACCGTTGTGGTACCGGCATTGCCCTCAAGCAGGCCCGCGCCACTCTGGACAAGGCCTTGGCGCAGGCCGCGGTGGAAAACGGCGCCGACGCCGCAGCGGCATCCACGCCGACGAAGGGCGAGAAAACCGGCGTGTACAAGCATTTGCTTACCGGCGTGTCGTTCATGCTGCCGATGGTGGTGGCCGGCGGCCTGCTGATTGCCCTGTCGTTCGTGTTCGGTATCGAAGCCTACAAAGAGGCGGGCACCTTGCCGGCGGCGTTGATGCAGATTGGCGGCGAAGCCGCCTTCAAACTGATGGTGCCGCTACTGGCGGGTTATATCGCATGGTCCATCGCCGACCGCCCCGGGCTGGCCCCCGGCATGATCGGCGGCCTGCTGGCCAGCACCTTGGGTGCCGGCTTCATCGGTGGCATTGTCGCCGGTTTCCTTGCCGGTTACAGCGCCAAGGCCATTGCCCGATGGGCGCGCTTGCCCAGCAGCCTGGAGGCGCTCAAGCCAATCCTGATCATTCCATTGCTGGCCAGTCTGTTCACTGGCCTGGTGATGATCTACGTGGTCGGCCAGCCGGTAGCAGCGATGCTCGAAGGCCTGACGCACTTCCTCGACAGCATGGGCACCACCAATGCCATCCTGCTGGGGCTGTTGCTGGGCGGCATGATGTGCGTCGACCTTGGCGGGCCGATCAACAAGGCCGCCTATGCGTTCTCGGTGGGGCTGTTGGCCTCGTCGAGCTACGCGCCAATGGCGGCGACCATGGCCGCCGGCATGGTGCCGCCGATCGGCTTGGGCATTGCCACCTTCCTGGCCCGGCGCAAGTTCGCCCAGAGCGAGCGCGAGGCGGGCAAGGCGGCGCTGGCGCTGGGGCTGTGCTTCATCTCCGAGGGGGCGATTCCGTTTGCCGCCAAGGACCCGTTACGGGTGATCCCGGCCAGTATCGCCGGTGGTGCGTTGACCGGGGCATTGTCGATGTATTTTGGCTGCAAGCTGATGGCGCCGCATGGCGGCTTGTTCGTGTTGTTGATCCCCAACGCGATCAACCATGCGTTGCTGTATTTGCTGGCGATTGTGGCGGGTAGCCTGGTGACAGCGGTGGTGTATGCGGTTATCAAGAAGAGCGAGCGTGTGGAGTTGGCCGTGGCGCCTGCTAAAAGTGTATGAGCAGACCTCGTTCTGTGGGAGCGGCCTTGTGTCGCGAAAGGGCCGCAAAGCGGCCCCGGCAATCTAAGTTGCGAAGCTGAAAATCTGGGGCTGCTTCGCAGCCCTTTCGCGACACAAGGCCGCTCCCACAGAGCCCGCGTTGGCCTTTCAACGGCGATGCTTCTGCCGCAACGGCACCAGCAGATCACCCAGCCCGTTGTGATCGATCTCATGCATCAACGCCAGCAACCCACCCAGTTCCCCTGCCGGAAAGCCCTTGCGCGCAAACCACGCCAGGTAGTCCCCCGGCAGATCCGCAATGATTCTCCCCTGGTACTTGCCGAACGGCATGCTGCGGGTCACCAGTAGTTCGAGGGTTTCCGGCTTCATCTGCGCGCACCTGGCTGTGGAAAGGCGCCGACCATACTGCAATCTGCACGAAGCCCCAAGCGGCAATCATGCAGAACGCCGTTACCAGCTGTCGTCTCTTGTATGTAAGTCATTGAATAAAAAGAAATTTATTTTTGTGTTAAGCGTGGCACGAACGCTGCATTTCCCTAGAGGACTATCACCTGCCAAGGAGTTCGACCATGAGCAACCCCAACAAAGACGTGATCGACGTACTCAACGACCTGATCGAGTACAGCAAGGATGGCGAGAAAGGTTTCAAGGCTTCGGCCGATGATGTGAAGAACCCCGAGCTGAAAGCGTTCTTCGTCCAGCGCGCGGGTGAGTGCGCCAGCGCTGCCAGTGAATTGCAGGGCGAAGTCCGTCGCTTGGGCGGCGACCCGGAAACCTCCACCAGCATCAGTGGCGACCTTCACCGCGGCTGGGTCAACCTCAAGTCGATGGTCACCGGCAAGGACGAGGAGGCGGTGCTGAACGAGGTGGAACGTGGCGAGGACCACGCCCTCAAGGCCTACAAGGAAGCCCGTGAGAAACTGGTGAAACTGGGCCGCACTGCCAGCGACATGACCTACAGCCTGGTGGAGAAGCAGCTGCAAGGCGTGCAGCGCAACCATGACCAGGTCAAGGCCCTGCGCAACGCCGCTCGCGCCCGCTCCTAATCGAGCGGGCCCTCTACCCGATTGCGGCCATTGGCCTTGGCCCGGTAGAGCGCTTCGTCCGCAGCACCCAGCAGCCTGCCAAGGTCCTGCTGGGTGCCGGACAGACCGATACCGATGCTCACGGTCACGGCGTGAGCATCATCCGCAAACGGCGCCAGCGCCTCGACGCTGGTGCGGATGCGTTCAGCCAGTAGCTGGGCCCCGGCCAGATCGGTTTCCGGCAGCACCACCTGAAACTCCTCCCCACCGTAACGCGCGGCCAGGTCCGCCGGGCGGCGAATGCATGCTTCGATGGCCCGGGCCACCTCGCGCAAGGCATGGTCGCCACCGGCGTGGCCATGGCGCTGGTTGAATGCCTTGAAGTGGTCCACATCCACCATCAATATCGCCAGCGGCTTACGGTTACGTTGGGCGCGGGCCCATTCCTGGCGTAGCACATGGTCCAGCTTGCGGCGGTTGGCCAGGCCAGTCAGGCTATCGGTGGAAGCGAGCATGGCCAGGTCTTCTTCTGCTTCGTGGCGGCGGCGCAGTTCGCGGCCCAGCAGCAACGTCAGCCAGAGAATGCCCACGCACAGAGCGCCGGTGGCGACGCTGACGACAATGGCGGTACGGCGCCAGGACTCGAACACCTCGTCGGCCGAGTGCACCACCAGCACGATCAGGGGCAACTGCGCGACTCGGGCGAAGGTGAACATGCGGAGTTTGCCGTTGATGTCGGAGCGGGCGGTGAAGTTACCGCTCTGTTCAGCGATGATGCGCTTGAAATTGGGCCGTTCGGTGTAGGAGGTTCCAATCAGTGGGTCCTGCGCGCGGTAGGGTTGGCGGACAAGTAACTGCCCGTCGGTATTGAACAGGTTGATGCTGCTGTCGTGGCCAATGTCCAGGCGTTGGAACAATTCACTGATGTACGACAGGCGCAGCGCACCCGCTGCCAACCCGGCGAACTCGCCATTGGGGCCGGAGATGCGCCGGCTGAAGCTGATACACCAGTCCAGGTCGCCGAGCTTGGCCTTGAAAGGGGGGCCCACCAGCAAACCGAGGTTGGCATTCTGCTGGTGAGCCTTGAACACCCCGGTGTGACCGAAGTTGGCCTTGCGTGGCACGCTGCTGGTGGAGTCGCCGACGACATTGCCTTGCTTGTCCAGCCACAGCACGTCACCGCGCTTGCGGTCGATGAAGGCTTCATTGAACAGCAGGCGCTGGCGTATCGGACCGGAGACCTCCGGCAGTTCCTTGCGCCCGACGGCCCAGATCAGGCCTTGCAGTGACTGGTCGTAGAGTTCGACGTTGCGCAGGATGTCGCTTTCGATCAGCTGGACGATGTTGTTCGACGAGCGCACCGCCGACTGCTCGACACTTTCGCGCTCGCGAGCAAGCAGGTAGCTGACGATGGCCACGATGGCGAGCACGGCAAGGCAACTGCCCAGGTTGAGGATCAGCTCGGGGTGCGACCTGTAGACTGCGAAACGCGGGGACTGGGTGGGCATGCTCGCTACTGCGTGGGCAGGGCCATTCGCGGCGGCAATATTCTAGGGAAGCGGGCATTGTCGGACAAGATTTGTCCGACGGAAGCACGGTGTACCGTACTTTTCGATTGGCCGTCGTGTAGGAGCGGGTTTACCCGCGAAGAGGCCGGCCCTGCTGGCCAAACTCCACCCGCCGTTCACCGTTGCCGCCACTACCGTATTCGCGGGTAAACCCGCTCCTACAACACTGATCCGCGGTGGACACACACCGGGGATTGGACACAGGCCGTTGTAGGAGCGGGTTTACCCGCGAAGAGGCCGGCCCTGCTGGCCAATCTCCACCCGCCGTTCACCGTTGCCGCCACTACCGTATTCGCGGGTAAACCCGCTCCTACAACACTGATCTGCGGTGGGACACACACCGGGGAATGGACACAGGCCGTTGTAGGAGCGGGTTTACCCGCGAACATCGGCGCAGCCGGTGCCCAACACCGCGGTGCCTTCTTCGCGGGTGAACCCGCTCTCACAGGGTTATAGGCGATGCTTGCAGCGCAAGATCAGAACACGTTCAGTGGGTAGTCGACGATTACCCGCACTTCATCGTTGTCGCTGTTGCTGTCGATCGACGCATAACCTTGGCTGCCGCGGTGGGTGGCATAGCGCACCAGCACCGACAGGTCCTTGAGGTCACCTTCCTGGAACACGTATTTCACGTCCAGGTCGCGTTCCCAGTGCATGGCGTTCTTGCCATCTTCGCGGTAGTAGTCGTAGTGAGTAGTGTCCTGAGTGGCCTTGGTCAGGTCGGCCTCACCGCGCGAATACGACAGCGAAGTGCTCAAACCAGGCACGCCGACACCGGCGAAGTCATAGCCGTACTGCAGTTTCCACGAGCGCTCGTTCGGCGCGTTGAAGTCCGAGTACATGCGCGAGTTGTCCAGGTACACGCTATCGCCCAGGTTGATGTAGTCGAATGGCGTGTTGCCGTTCACTCGCTGGTAGGCGGCGGTGACGCTGTGGAAGCCAGCGTTGACGGTGAAGTGCACGCTGTAGGTGTTGTTGTCGATCTTGCCTAGCAGGGCCTGGCCGGTGTCCTGGGTGTGATAGAAGTGCACGCCCGGATTCAGGCTGACCAGGTCATTGACCACATAGGTGTAGTCGAAGTCCGCGTAGTACTGGTTCCAGATGTCCTTCAGCTCGGCGGCGTACAGGTTGGCGGTGATGTGCTCGGTGCCGCTCCACGACGCGCCGGCCCAGTTCAGGTGCTTGCTCTTGTCGTGCTCGTCCAGTGACCCGTAGTAGGTGTCGATGCGGCGGTGGCCGCTCTGGTTGTACGGGTGGGTGAAGCTGACCTGGCCGCCTTCGAGCAACAGGCCGTCGATGCTGGTGTTGGTCAGGCTCACACCACGGAAAGTCTGCGGCAGCATGCGGGTTTCACCACCGGCGATCACCGGGTTGGTGAGGAACAGGTCCCCGGCTTTCAGCTCGGTGTCAAAGGCTTTCAGCTTGACCGCGGCACCGGCAGTGGAAAACGAGTGCGGGGCTGCGCCCAGCTCGCCGTCGTCCTTGATGTGCTCGGGCAGGATGCTGGTGCCGGCATGGCCGCCACCGCCGTCGAGCTTCAGGCCCAGCATGGCATGGGCGTCCAGGCCGAAACCGACCACACCGGGGGTGTAGCCCGACTCGAAGCGTGCCACCGCGCCCTGGCCCCACTCGCGGGTGTCGCGCACGCCGGCGTTATGGTTGTCGCGGTTGAAGTAGGCATTACGGAAATGCAGGTTGAACGACGAACCTTCGATGAAGCCATCAGCCTTGTCTTCATCTGCCTGAGCGGCGAAAGGGATCGTTGCAGTCAACGCAATGAAAAGCGGGGTAAAGCGAAACGCGGAAGGCACCGGTACTAGCTCCTTTGGTCTGACGGTGGGGCAGTTTTTATTTTTGAATGTGCATCTTTTTTATAGGTGGACGTTACAACCAGGCTGAGAGTTGAAGCACATAAAAAAAGCCGCTGATTGGCAGCGGCCTTTAAAAGGCTAACATATCGGCACCGGAGGTGCCCATGGCGTAGCCAAGGGAAAACAGGAGCAGTGACAGCGTTTGATCAGCTGTCGGCACTGGTGTCGACGGTGACTTTGGAAGCTGTCTGTTTCGCGTCTTTTACGGTGTCGGATTTATTTGCGGCTACAGCGTCACGGGCCTCTTGATGGACCGCCGCGAGCTCTGCATTACGGGCAACGAAAGCCGGGGATTCTTCGGCCATGGCCAGTGGCGACAACAACAGGGAAGACAGGACGAAGACGCTGGCAATACCCATACTGTTGGACATTTGAAACTACCTTCTTGCGGTGCAAGTGCTAATGAGGACAGGGGTAAAGTTAGTCCTTTCAGTGCACTCGAAACAGAGCGAAGTGCGATAAGCACTGTTGCGCAAAAGGTAACGATCGTTGGGTGAAATAATGGGACTTTCGGCGAAAGTCCCGTGCTAGAGCACCTGCACAGTGCGCCGCCCTGGGCAAGATGGTCAGGCTAGAAACCGATAAAGGCGTAATACACCGGGGTTTCATGGGTCGTGCGCAAACCCAGTGCCTGCAAGCTCGCCGTCAGCGCTTCATCCTGCACATGCAAGGTCCACTGCGCCCCTTCATTCCCCGGCACCTGCGCCAGCGCCGCAGCAAACGCCCCCATGTCCGGCAAGTAAGCGGTAAACCCGTTACCCTTGAGCGCACTGGTAGTCATGCCCAATGCCTGGCATACCGCCACCTTGGCCGCAATGTCATCACGGTCGGCCTGGCGCGAAGCCTGTACCAGCGCCTGCAGTTCCACATCGACCAGTTGCGTGCCGTGAATCAGCTCCGGCCCCTGTTGCCAGGCCTCCGGAGGGCAGTCCTTGCTGTCTGGCCGCAGTGGAATATGTGGGTTGATTTCTACCGGATAGATGCGACAGACCAGCGGGCGATGCTCATAGATGGTGCAGAGGTCGTTGGCGTCGAGGTTACGGCAACGTCCGGGGTTGAATGCAGCAAAGGTCACCGAGATACGTGCCTCGCCCTCGCCGCAATTCACCGGATGGGAGCGTCGCAGCACATGGTCACGCTGCTCCAGCGGCATGCCAGGGCCGTCCACGACGAAGGCCTCGATCAATACCACCACCTGGCCGGCATCGTCCGCCCAGCGACGAGCTTCGGCCAGCGTCAGTGGCACATGGTGGCCGGTGCAGCATTTGCCGCAGCCGGTACAGCCGAAACGTAAGCGGTCGGTCACTTGGCTTCCGGGCTCCATTCGCTGACGAAGGCACGCTGGTGCTGGCGGTCGTACAGGCACAGCTCGGTGCCGGTGCGCTGCTGCATATGCTTTTGTGGATAGACGCCTTCGATCAGCAGGGCACTCATGCCTGCCTGGTCATCGAACTCGGCGGGCTTGCCGCGGGCGTGGGCGTCCTTGAACTGGCTGGCGGTCAGGCAGGCCTTGAGCATCTGCTGGCGCTGCTCGTTCCAGGCCCGACTACTGGAGGCCTGGGCAATACCGCTGAAGAGGGCACAGCTGATCAGGATAGCGCTGAGAAGCTTCATATGTGATTCCGGCAATTTTCTTGCGAGGGGCGCGAATTATGCCCGAGTCACCCCCGGCGGCCAGCCGGGGAGTTTGTCGCTGAATATATCAGTGCTCGGCGAACACCACGGTACGCGCGGCCACCACCAGACAATCGGTCAGTTCTGGCGAGGAGAACTTGGTAAGGATGGCATTGGCCCCGGCCTGGGTCGCCTTTTCACTGCTCATGGCACTGTCCAGCGAGGTGTGCAACAGCACGTACAGGTGCTGGAAGTCAGGGGTTTCACGCAACGTGCGGGTGAAGGCGTAGCCGTCCATTTCGCTCATTTCGATGTCGGAGACGATGATGTTGATCTCCTGCGCGGTGCCTTGCAGTTCCAGCAGCACGTTGATGGCGTCTTTGGCGCTGCGCGCAGTGTGGCATTCGATACCGAGGTTGCGCAGGGTGTGCACCGACTGCTGCAAGGCCACCTGGCTGTCGTCCACCACCAGGATATTGGCCGCGGCCAGCAGGCTGGCATCTTCTTCGTTCAAGGTGCCGTGTGCTGGCTCGGCGACGGGCGGGGCGATGGCGTGTATGACTTTTTCGATGTCCAGCACCTGCACCAGGGTGTTGTCGACGCGCGTCACGCCGGTGATGAACGAGCGGGTGCCCGAGGCGTAGGGCGGCGGTTTGATGTCGGTGCTCAGGCAATGCACGATGCGGCTGACCGCCTGTACATGCAGGCCTTGGCGCGAACGGCTGATCTCGGTAACGATCAGGCAGCCACCCTGTGGGTCGGCCAGTGGTTGTTCGCCGATGGCGCGGGACAGGTCGATGACCGACAGCGAGTGGCCGCGCAGGGTTGCCACGCCTTTTACGTGGGGGTGCGACTCGGGCAGCTTGGTCAGCGGCGGGCAGGGGATGATCTCGCTGACCTTGAGCAGGTTGATTGCCATCAGCTTGCCGCTGCGCAGGGTGAACAGCAGCAGGGATAGCGAATCCGCGCGGGCATTTTGCGTGGCCATGGTGACCTTCGGTGGGGTGCAGGGGGATAACTGGTTATCGGCCTGTTTTGGTCGGGCTTTAGACATTTTGCGCAGAACCCAGCAATGCTTGGGACCCTGTGGGAGCGGGTATGCCCACACACAAGTGATGTGTGTAAACGCCTGGATCAGCGTTCGCGCAGGGCTTCCTTGGCCCGGTTCAGCGGCTTGATCAGGTAATCGAGGATGGTTTTCTCGCCCGTTCGGATATCCACCGTGGCAATCATCCCTGGCACGATCGCAAAGCGCTTGCCGGCCTTGTTCTGCAAGCTGTCCTGTTCGGTGCGTATGAACACGCGGTAGTAGTAGATTTCCGGTTTGACCTCGTCCTGCAGGGTATCCGGCGAGATGCCCACCACCTTGCCGTCCAGCCCGCCGTACACCGAGTAGTCATAGGCACTGATCTTGACCTTGGCCGCCTGCTCGGGGTGAATGAAGGCGATGTCCCGTGGCGCGATGCGGGTTTCGATCAGCAGGCGTTCGTCCATCGGCACGATCTTCATCACCTGGCCACCGGGCTGCACCACGCCACCCAGGGTGTTGACCTCGATGTCCTTCACAATGCCGCGCACCGGCGAACGCAAGGTCAGGCGGGTAAGTGAGTCGCTGCGCCCGCGGATCACTTCCGACAGGGCGTCCGCTTCGGCGCTGGCCTTGGCCAGTTCTTCCCGGGCGCGCACCAGATAGTCCGAGCGCGCCTCGTTGGCCTTGAGTTCCAGCTCGGAACGCTGGCGGTTCAGGCGGATCACTTCGACCCGGCTGGAGGCACCCATCTTCGCCAGGCTCTCGGTGATCTTCAGCTCGCTGCGCACCAGCTGCAACGAGTCCTGAATACCCGCCAGGGTCTGTTCCAGGCCGTGGCGGCGGGTCTGGTACAGCGCGGTTTCGGCATCGATCAGGTCAGGAGAGTCGCGCAGGCTCGCCGGAAAGGTCAGTGGCTTGCCGGTCACCTCTGCCTGCAGGCGGGCCTGGCTGGCCCTGGCAGCGCGGTACTTGGCTTCGCTTTCACCAACGCTCGACGCCGTCTTGGTGGGGTCGAGCTGGGCCAGTACCTGGCCGCGCTCGACCAAGTCGCCTTCGGCCACGCTCATCTGCGCGACGATACCGCCCTCGAACGATTGGATTACCTGCTCTCGCGAACTGGGGATGACCTTGCCTGTGCCGGTGGACACCTCGGTCACCTCGAACCAGGCCGCCCAGGCCAGGAACGCCGCCAGCATCAACGCGCACAGGGTGATCAGGCGGCCGGCACGGAATACCGCCTGGTCGTCCTGCCCGTCCAGGTAGGAGGCTGGAAGTTCATGGTCGCTCATGCCTGGGCTCCTTGCAGTTTGGCCAGCGCGGCATCGCGCGTGTCATCGATGACAATACGCCCGGCGTCCAGCACCAGGATCCGATCGACCCGCTGCAGAACGCTCAGGCGATGGGTTGCGATCACCAGTGTACGGCCCTGACAGAAGCGCTCCAGGTTATCCAGCAGCTTGCGCTCGGTCATGTCGTCCAGTGACGCGGTCGGCTCGTCCAGCAGCAGCACCTGCGGCTGGCGTACCAGTAAGCGCGACAGCACCAAGGCTTGGCGCTGACCGCCAGACAAGCCCAGGCCTCCTTCGAGGATCAAGTGGTCCATGCCCTTGGGCAGGCGGCGGACGAAGTCCAGTGCGCCAGTGGCGGCCAGCGCGGCCACCAGTTCCTGGTCGCTGGCCTGGCCGGCGCCGAGGGTGAGGTTTTCCCGCAGGGTGCCGTGGAACAGCCTCGCGTACTGCGGCAGCAGGCCGACGTCACGGCGCAGGTCAGCCGGGTCGAGGTGGGCCATTGCGATGCCGTCCAGGCTGATCTCGCCCTGTACCAGGTCCATGGCCCCGCCCAGCGCCTGCAGCAAGGTTGATTTACCGGCGCCGTTGCGGCCCAGCACGGCAATGCGCTCGCCCGGCTGGATATCCAGCCGGCCAATGTTCAGCACTGGCGGGTACTCTTCGCTGTAGCGGAAGTTGGCCTGGCGCAGGCGGTACTCGCCGTGAATCGCCGGCAGGTGCACGCGGGCTTCGCCTTCGGGGTGGTCGACCGGCGACTGCATCAGCTTGTCCAGGCCTTGCAGCGCGACCTTGGCCTGCTGCCAGCGGGTCAGCACATGGGTCAGCTGGGCCAGCGGTGCCATCATTCGCGACGAAAGCATGGATGCCGCCACCAGGCTACCTGTCGTGAGGTCGCCGGCGATGACCATGGGGGCGCCGATCACGATTACCACAGCAAACACTGCACCTTGCACGTTCTGCGTCCAGGTCACCAGGCCGTTGGTGAGGGTGCGCAGGCGCAGGTTGGTGTGCGCGCAGGCCGCGTTGTACTGGTTCCACTGCCGTTCGAAGCGTGCCTCTGCCTGCAGTGCCTTGATTTCGTCCAGGCCCTGGATGCTTTCCACCAGCATGGCGTTGCGCAGCGCCGACTCACGCATCGAGGCGTTAGCCAACCGTGCCAGGCGCCGTTGTGCAAGCAACCCAGGCAACACCATGGCCAGCAGCGCGACCAGCGGGATGAACACCAGTACGCCGCCGATCAGCCAGAACACGAACAGGAACAGCAGGAAGAACGGTAGGTCGGCCAGCACCGTAGCGGTGCTGGACGTGATCAGGTCGCGGATCGATTCCAGCTCGCGCAATTGCGAGATGAACGAGCCGGTGGACTTCGGCCGCACCGAGTTGCGCAGGCGCAGGGCATGGCCGTACACCAGGTCGCTCACCCGCAGGTCGGCGCGCTTGCCGAGCAGGTCGGTCACCTTTAGCCGCAGCAGGCGCATGCTGAAGTCGAACACCAGTGCCAACACCACACCGCCGAACAGGACGTAGAGGGTGGGCAGGGATTCGGCCGGTATCACTCGGTCGTACACCTGCATCGAGAACAGCACGCCCGCCAGCGCCAGCACGTTGGCCACCAGTGACGCGACCATTACCTGCCCATAGGGACGCAGGTCACGCAGTACGATGCGGGCGAACCAGTGGCGGTCGTAAGGCGCGGTGTAGTCGTCGGTGCGCACATCGCGCAGTGGCCGGGCCGGGCGCAGCAGGGCAACGCGGTTGATGCGGCCCTTCAGGGTGTCGCGGGGCAGGCGCGAAGTCAGGCCCTGGTCACCGGCAAACACTACCGCCAGGTCATCCTCTTCGGTCACCGACTCGACCACCGCCAACTGCCCGTCGTCCAGCTCCAGCACCAGCGGCGTGCGCCATTGCCGCAGGCCCTTGGCATCGAAGTGCACGAAGCGCAGTGCCAGCCCCGCCTGACGTGCCATGTGGCGGAGGATTTCATTCAACGGGCGGGCATCCTCCACAGCGGCCAGGCGAATACGCTGGGGTGATACGTCTAGGCGGTAGTGGTGCGCCACCTGCAATATCACCTCAAGCCAGGGGCCAAGGTCTGGCCGGTGCGCGGCGGCCTGCTCCGGCGCGGGCGCCTGGTTGGGCAGGGTCACATCGATCGAATCACTCATGGCTGGATCTCCACACCTTGCAGGTTGCGCCCCTCAAGGCCAAAGGCCGTGCGCAGGGCACCGGTGTTGTACAGGCAGTCGACATCCAGGCGCAGCAGGTCGGAGCGGGTGCCGGCAAGTTCGAAGCGTGACTGGTAGATCTCCTGCTCGGCGTTGAGCAGGTCGAGCAGTGGCCGTGTGCCCAGGTCCAGGTACTGACGCCCGTAGAGCATGCGTGCCTCCTGAATGCTGGCCTGGCGTGCTTCCAGCGAGGTCAGCCGGCGGCCCAGCCCGGAGGTTTGCGCCATGGCCTCGGCCAGGCCCCGACGCGCCTGCAGGCGTGCGGCGTCCTCGGCGGAGTCGGCGGCGGTCAGCGCGTGGCTGGCCGCGCGGGTACGGGCGCTGATGGAGCCCCCTTGGTAGATGGGGACTTCGACGTTCAGGTAGATGCCCGCCTGGGTGCGGTCCAGCCGTGCGTTATCGCGGTTGTAGTCGTCGTCCAGGTAATGATTGACCTGCGGTTGCAGCGACAGGGTGGGGTAGGCCTCCGCTTTGGCCTGGGCCAGCTCGGCCTGGCCCTGTGCGCGCTGGGCCAAGGCCATCAGCACGGCGGGCAGGCGGTCATCACCCTGTGCAGGGCGCTTGCAGGCCTGGTTCAGCTCGGCGGGTGAGCCCTCGGCCAGTGCCGGAGGGGTAACGCGGCCCATCAGCGCCGCCAGGGTCGAGCGCCAGCGCTCGTACTGTGACTGGTACTCCTCCAGGGTGGCACGGGCGCTTTCCACGCGGGACTCGGCCTGCACCACGTCGGAACGGGTGCTGGCGCCCATGTCGCTACGCTGACGGGCCATGCCGGCAATGTCGCCCACGCCGCGAATCTGGTCGCGGGCAATCGTCATCAGTTGCTCGTAGCGGCGGGTTTCGATCCAGGCATAGGCTGTGTCGCGGGCTAGATCGTCGACCACCAGCAGGATATTGGCCTGGGCGCGGGCGGCAGCAGCCTGGGCCGCACTGACGGCGCTGTCGACCTTGCCGAAATCATAGAGCATTTGCTTGAGCGACAGGTTCAGGGCCTGGCTATTGCGGTCGCCGCCATAACCGGTGTCATAACCGGTGCGGATACCGCCGGAAATCTGTGGGTAGTACCCCGCACGGGCGACGTTGATGCCTTCGCCCTGCTTGTAAAGGTTGCCGATGGCCTCAGCGATGCTCGGGTGCCATTGCGCTGCCTGCAGCACCGCGTCGGTAAGGCTCAGCCGTTCGCCACTGGCGACCGGGGCCATGCCGATGGGCGGGCGGGCGGGCACCGCCTCGGGCGCATCGCGTAATAGAGATGGCCCGATCTGGCGCAGGTGGGGGTCTATATCATCGGCTGCCTGGGCAACCGGGTGGAAGTTCAGGGCCAGGAACCCGAAGGCTCCCAGCAACAGCGGTGACAGCGGACTGCTTCGCTTCACATAGTTCCCTTACTGCTGGTCGTCCATGCCGCCGGGCATTCACCCGGCGGGTTTGCAGCGGCCTCAAACCACATGGATACCGTTTTGTACCCACAGGTGATGGCTTGGATCCTCCTGGGCCGTGTATTGGTTATAGTCGATGCCGTCGGCAGTTTGGTTCCCGACCAGCGTCCAGTTGTCCGTCATGTGAACCGAGTCTTTGTCGTCCCCCTTGATGATCAGTGTGTCGGTACCGGTTTCGGTGATTGCCACGACGTCCCCCAGGTTGAGGGTGAGCGCCACCGAACTGGTGTCGTTGAGGTCGAGGATTTCGATGTCGTGCACGCGCTCGGCCAGGTTGCCCAGGTCGATACTGGCATCACCGCCGCCCCACAGCAGGGTGTCGGTACCTGTGCCACCATCGACGCTGGCGAAGTTCTGGTCGACTACCAACAGCGTGTCGTCACCCGCCCCTCCCTGCAGGGTGATGTGGCCACCCTGGCTGCCATCGAGCTGGTCGTTGCCGTCGGTGCCGGCGATCACGTCGGTGGCCGCTGCCAGGCTGGCGAGTGCCACTGATTCGTCGCCGGTATCGGCCAGCAGCGATGTGGTCGTGGTGAGGCCGGCAGCATCGTCCACGTTGATGGTCAGGGTTGCGGTGTCGGTGGTGCCGTTCGGGTGGCTTAGCTCGTAGGTGAAGGTGTCTTGCTGGCCGACCACCGCCGAGGTGAGCCCCGCGTTGAGGGTGTAGGTGTAGCTGCCGTCGGCATGCACCAGCAACGTGCCGTAGGTGCCGGCCACGCTCACCCCGTTGTAGCCTGGGATGGTGTAGGTGTTGGCCGCTGTCAGCACGCTCAGCACGGTCAAGGCCGAACCGATGTTGTCGTCAGTCAGCAGGTTGCCGGTGGCTGCTGTCGCGCCACTGACCACGAACTCGGTCAGGTACGTTGTGGTGGTGTTCAGGCTGGTGGTGATGGAGCTGAGCAAGCCAATGCCGCCGGCGGTGACACGGACTTGGTAGGTACCGGCGCCCTGGTTCTCGAAGGTATACCCGGCGCCACCCCCCAGCACGCTGATCAGCGAACCACCCGGTACCGACTGCACCAAAACGTACTGGCCAGTGGCCGGGTTGAGCTTGAGTAGCTCGATGGTGGTGCCGTTGAGCAGGCTCAACAGGTTGGCGGAGTTGACCACCACCTGCAGGTCGGCCGTGGTGTCGGCGGCAACCGTGGTGGTGTAGGTGGCCTGACGGGTACCGATCAATGGCAGGTTCAGCGAGCCCAGCGTACTGCTGCTGGTGTCCACGCGGTTGTCCAGGGTGACCTGGCTGCTACCAACGTCGTTGACTGCGTCGACCACCGTGGCCGGTGCTCCGTAGTTGGTGTCGCTCCAGATTTCCGTGGCTTGCGGGCTGTCGATGCGCACGTACAGGTTGGCGGTATCGGACAGGCCGTTCGGGTGCACCAGCTGGTAGCTGAACACATCCACCTTGCCCACACTGTTCGGGCTGCCGTTGGGCGTGTAGGTGTAGCTGCCGTCCGCACTGATCACCAGGGTGCCGTACTGGCCCTGAACCGTCGTGGCGGTCCCGGCCGAGACGTAGCTGCCGTCTTTTAGTACTTGCAGCACGGCGGCGCTGTCCGGGCCACTGGCATCCACCGCGCCATCGGTACCCACGTCGGTAATGACGTTGCCGGAGGTAGCAATGCCGCTGCCGGTGAATTGGGTCAGGCTGGTGGAGACGATGTCCAGCGTGGTGCTCACTTCGGTGACCAGGCCGATGCCGCCACTGCCCACGGTCAGTCGGTAATCACCGGCTTGCAGCACGCCGATGTCCACCTGCAAGCCGATCGGCAGCACGATCAGGTCGAGCAGGCCCTGAGTGTTGCCGGTGGCGATGGTCACCCAAGCGCCGCTGGCGTCCTTCACCTGCAGGGTGAAGCTGGTGTTGTTGAGCAGTGCCAGCACGCTGTTGGTGGTCAGTGTGAGGGTAGGGTCGGCCGTGCTGCCTGCTGCCACCGTCCAGGTGTAGGTCTTGGAGAAGCCCGACAGCAGCGTGGTGAAACTGTCGGTGTAGGTCTCCGTGGCGCTGACCGCTTCCAGGTTGACCGTGGCCGTGGCCAGGTTGTCACTGGCGATGACCGGTGCATTTGCATCCACATCCGGTGCCGTGACGTTGACGTTGCCCGACACGTTGCCGCGCGGGTCGCTGAGGGTCACAGACAGGATCTGGCCGTTGTCCTGAGGCGGGCTCAGGGTCACGGTGAAGGTGCCGTCCGCCTGCACCGTTGCGGTTTGCAGCACGGTACCGCCGGCGCTGCGTACGGTTACGGTGGCACCCACTTCGCCCGTACCGGTGAGGGTACTGCCATCGGCACTGAACAGCAGGTTGCCGGCAGCCGCAGGCGGGGTCAGGTCCGGTGCGGTCAGCGCAGTGCCTGTGGACACGTTACCGGCGCTGTCGGTGAGGGTGACGCTGAGCGCCTGGTTGTCGATCTGCGCCGCGGCCAGGCTGACCACGAACAGGCCGTTGCTGCCCACCGTTGCGGTACCCAGTACGGTACCGGTGCTGTTGCGCACGGTGACCGTGCTGCCGATCTGGCCAGAACCACTGACCGAGGTGCCGTTGGCGTTGATGGTGGCCAGCGGGGCAGCTGGCGGGGTGGTGTCCGGCGCAGTCAGGCTGGTGCTGGCGGACAAGTTGCCGGCAGCATCGGCCTGGCGTACCACCAGCAGTTGCCCGTCGTTCTGTGGCGAGGTCAGGGTAATGCTGAAGGTGCCGTTGGCCTGTACCACTCCGGTACCGACCTGGCCGTTCGGGCCCTGGACGGTAACGGTAGCGCCCGCTTCACCGCTACCGGTAAGCACGGTGCCCGCGCCATCGATGGCGATGTTGGTAGGGGCGGCAGGTGGCTGCAGGTCTGCGGCGGTGTAGCTTGTGCTGCCGGACGCATTGCCTGCAGCGTCAGCCTGGCTCACGCCCAGGACCTGGCCGTTGAGCTGCGCGGCGTTCAGGTTGACGGTGAACACGCCACCGCCATTCACCACCGCCGTGCCGAGCACATTGTCGCTGGCATCACGCACTGTCACCGTGGCACCGGCTTCACCCGTGCCGCTCAGCACCAGGCCATTGACAGAGAGGCTGGTCACCACCGGGTTGGCCGGTGGCGTAATGTCAGCTGCTTGCAGGAAGGTCGGCTGCGATTCGCCGCCGACCAGTGCCACCGCTGTTACCGAAATGTGCTCGCCGTTGAGCTGGGCTGCGTCCAGCGTCAGGGTGAAGGAGCCGTCCAGGGTTGCGCTGCCTGTACCGATCAGGTTGCCTGCGGCATCGTACACGCGAATGCCCACACCGCTTGGTGCACTGCCTGTCAGGGTCAGGCCGTCGCTGCCCAAGGTCACGTCGGTTGGCGGCACGGGTGGTGCGATCAAGGGTGTGACGTAGGTCGCGACCGCAGACGTATTGATACCGTCGGACTGTGTCACTTCCAGGGTGGCGAGCGAGCCCGCCGCCGGCACCAGCGTTATCTGGAAGTTGCCAGCGGCATCCACCACGCCGGTGCCGATCACGCTTCCGTCGAGGCTGACGGTGACCGTGGCATTGGCTTCGCCTTTGCCGGTCAGCACGTTGAAGGTGTTGTTGATCGCCAGGTTGGTTACCAGGTCGGGTGGCGAGGTGTCGTTGGTCTGGTAAGGGACCGCCACCGAAGCGTTGCCGGCATCATCCGTGGACACCACCGTCAGCAACTGGCCATTGTTCTGTGCCGGGCTGATCGGCACAGTGAACTGGCCGTTCTCATCCACTTCCACCGTGCCCACGATGTTGTTGTCCGGGCCCCATACCGTGATGGTGGTGCCGGCTTCGGCCGTACCCGTCATCGATGTACCGGCTGCGTTGAGCAGCAGGTCGGTCGGCTGCACTGGTGGGGTCAGGTCTGGCGCAGTCACTGCCAGTGGTACCGACGGGTTGCCAGTGGCGTCCTGGGCGACGATGGTCAGCGTTTCGCCGTTGATTTGCGGGAGGTTCAGGTCAAGGACGAAGGTGCCGTCCGGTTCCACCGTTACCTGGCCCAGCAGGTCGCCGTTGTTGTTGACCACGGTGACGCGGGTGCCGGCTTCGGCGGTACCGGTCACCTGGGTACCGCTGTCGTTGATGACGGCGATCACGGTGGCAGGTGGTGTGGTGTCCGCCGCCGTGACCGAGCTGATTGGCGAGATGTTCTCGGCTGCGTCGGTCAGGGTTACCTGCAGCACCTGGCCATTGAGCTGCGCTGCATCCAGCTCGACGATGAAGGTCCCGTCGGCGCCCACTGTGCCGGTACCGACCTGCGTGGTACCGACGTACACGCGCACGGTGGCGCCCACTTCGCCGATACCGCCCAGTTCGTCACCTGCCGCATTGAGCCGCAGTTCGGTTGCCGCAGCTGGCGGCGTGAGGTCCGGCGCTTGCACGTTGACCGGCAGGCTGACGTTGCCGGGAGGGTCGGCCTGCAGCACCGACAGGGTCTGGTTGTTGATTTGTGCAGGTGACAATTCGACGCTGAAGCTGCCATCAGCAAGCACGATACCCGTGCCCAGTACGGTACCGGCTGCGTTACTGACGATTACGGTGGCGCCGGCCTCGCCCAGGCCGCTGACCACACTGCCGTCGGCGTTGATCACCACTAGGGTGAGCGGGTCGGGTGGAGTGAAGTCCGGGGTTTGCAGGGTTGCCACTGCCGAGACGTTGCCGGCCGCATCGGCCTGGGTGAAGCTGAGCAGCTCGGCGTTGCCCAGTGCCGGGCTCAGCGTGATGGTGAAGTGGCCGCTGGCATCGACGGTGGCGCTGCCGATTTCCTCGCCTGCCGGGTTGGTCACGGTCACCAGCGCGCCTACTTCGCCGCGGCCGGTGAGGGTGACACCATCACCGGAAACGGCCAGTTCGCCTGGTGCCGTTGGCGGTGTGGTATCGGGTGCGGTGATGGCGCTGGCGGCAGACTGGTTGCCAGCCGCATCGGTCAGCACCACTTGCACCTGTTGGCCGTTGGCCTGCGGCGATGTGAGGTTGACCTGGAAGGTGCCGTCGGCGCGCACCGTTGCACTGCCCAGCACCGAACCATCAGCGGCGAGCACACGCACGGCGGCACCTGCTTCGCCGGTACCGTTCAGCAAGCTGCCACCCCCGGCGAAGGCCAGGTTGCCGGCAGCATCCGGCGCGACGCGGTCAGGGGCTGTCAGGCTGATGCTGTTGGACTCGTTGCCGGCCACATCGGACTGGCTGGCGCTGAGCTGTTCGCCGTTGACTTGAGCGGCGCTCAGGTCGACGTTGAAGTCGCCATTGGCATCGACCACGGCAGTGCCCAGGTCGATACCGCCTTCGCCAAGCACGGTAACGGTGGCACCTGCTTCACCGCGGCCACTGAGTATCAGGCCGTCGTTGGACAACACCAGATTGGTCAGTGGCTGCGGTGCCGTGGTGTCCGGTGCCTGTAGGGTAGCGGGCAGCGATACGGTGCCATCGGTGCCCGTTGCGCTGACCTGCAGCACTTCGCCATTGGCCTGTGCACTGCCCAGATTGACAGTGAACGTGCCATCGTTACCGACCGGGCTGCTGCCGAGCAATACGCCGTTGGGGCCGTAGACCTTGACTGTATTGCCCGCCTCAGCGGTGCCGGTCACTGACAAGCCGTCGGCGGCCAATATCAGGTTGTCCGGCGTGGCCGGTGCCAGCACCCCTGGCGCAGTCACGCTTTGTGCCGGGGAGATGTTCTGTGCGGCATCGACCTGGACCACGCTCAGGCTTTCACCCGTGATCGCTGCCGGCGACAGGGACACGCTGAAGTGACCGTCAGCCGCCACTGTAACGTTGCCTAGCACGGTACCGTCTGGTGCCCGTACGGTCACAGTTGCGCCTGCTTCGCCATCGCCGGTGAGGGTGGCGCCATTGGCGGACACCGCCAGGTTGGTCACGGCAGCCGGCGGCGTGGTGTCGGCTGCGGTGTAAGGTGCGGCCGGCGACACGTTGCCGGCTGCGTCGGTGGCGGTTACCTGCAGCGTCTGGCCATTGGTCTGGGCACTGTTCAGGGTGACCTGGAAGGTGCCGTTGCTGCCCGCTACCGCTGTGCCCAGCACATTGCCGCTGGCATCGCGTACGGTCACGGTGCTGTTGGCTTCGGCGTTACCGGTCAGTTGCAGCCCGGTACCCGACAGGGCGAGTGCTGTCGGTGCCGTAGGCGGGGTGAAGTCCGGTGCGGTGACCGCCACGGCGGTGGAGGTGTTGTTGCCCGCGTCGGTCTGCGTAACGCTCAGGAGCTGGGCGTTGAGCTGGGCGCTGTTCAGGGTGAGGGTAAAGCTGCCATTGGTCGCTACCAGGCCGGTGCCGATGATGGTCCCGTCCGGGCCGTGAACGGTGACCGTGGCACCGGCTTCGCCCAGGCCGGTCAGGGTCAGGCCGTTGCTGTTCAGCACCACGTTGGTCAAAGGCGCGGGTGGGGTCAGGTCCGGGGTTGTCACATTGATCGCAGGCGAGGTGTTGCTGGCGGCATCCACTTGCGTCACGCCGATGACCTGGCCGTTTGCTTGTGGCGTGTCGAAAGTCACCGTGAAGCGACCGTCTGCGCCCACCGTGGCTGTGCCGAGCAAGGCGCCGGCGGCATTGCGTACCTGTACCGTGGCGCCCGCTTCACCGCTGCCGGAAAGCTGGCGGCCGTCCTGGCTCAACACCGGGTTACTGATGGCCGCCGGCGGTGTGTGGTCTGGCGTGGCCAGGCTGGCCGGGCCTGACACATTGCCCGCGGCATCGCTGAGGGTGACCTGTAGCGGGCTACCGGTGACCTGCGCGCTGGGCAGGGTGATCTGGAACTGGCCGCTCTGGTTGACGGTGCCAGTGGCGAGGATGGCGCCGCTGGCGTCGCGCACGGTGACGCTGGCACCGGCTTCGCCCTGGCCGCTGAGCACGGTGGCTGCGCTGTTGAGGCTGAGGTTGCTGGCCGCCAGTGGTGCCTGCAGGTCAGGCGCTTGCAGGGTGGCCGCGAGCGAAACGTTACCTGCAGCATCAGCCTGGGTCACGATCAGGTTCTGCCCATTGGCCACGGCCGGCGAGAAGCTGACGCTGAACAGGCCATTGCTGTCCACGGTTGCAGTCCCCAGCAAGGTGCCTTGTGCGTCTGTCACGCGCACGGTTGCGCCCACTTCGCCTTGGCCGGTCAGCGTACTGCCGGTGGCGTTGAGGTTTACCTGCGTCGGCGCGTCAGGTGCCGTGGTGTCATTGGCCACGATAATGGCCGGCACCGAAGGTTGGCCATCGGCGGTAGCCTTGGCACTGACCTGCAAGGTCTGGGCGTTGAGCTGGGCGTCCTGGAAGAACACTCGGAAAGTACCGTCGCTGCCGACCGTAGCGCTGCCCAGGGTGGCGCCCCCGGATGTCACGGTAATCAGCGAGCCGACCGTACCTTGACCGGTCAGCAGGAAACCGTCGGCACTGATGGCAAGGGCCGAAGGCGTGGCCACTTCGGCACCTGTCGGGCCAGTCAGTGGTATTTCAGGCGATTCGTTGCCGGCAGGATCGATCACCACCACATCGACGGTTTCGCCTGATGCCAGGGGTGGGTCGACCGGTATCACGAAGGTGCCGTCCGGCCCTGCAGTTACAGTGCCGCGCACGGTGTCATCCGGGTTGCGGATTTCCACTGTGCTGCCAGGTTCGGCTGTGCCGCCGACCGAGCTGCCGTCCGGGCTTACGGTAAGGCCGGTGGCGGGCTCCGGGTTGGTTGTGTCCGGCGCAGTCACAGAGACCGGTGCCGAATCGTTGCCGGCTGCGTCCGTCACCACCACGGTCACGGTCTGGCCGTTGTTCTGCGGGATATCCAACGGCACGCTGAAGCTGCCATCCGGGTTGACCGCAACGGTAATCACGTTGCCGGCCTCATCGCTCACAGTCACCGAACTGGCGCCCGGTGCGTTACCGGTCACAGCGGTGCCATCGCCGTTGACTGCAACGTCGGTGGGCAGTGCCGGTGGCGTGATGTCTGGCGCAATGATCTGGCTGGGCTGCGAAATGTTGCCGGCCGCATCGGTCAGCGTCACATCCAGGGGCTGGCCGTCCAGCTGTGCGGGCGACAGTGGGACCGTGAAGCTACCGCCAGCGGGCACGACGGTGGTGCCGACCAACGTGCCGTCGGCAAGCTTCACTTCCACCGTGGAGCCAGCTTCACCTGTACCTTGGATGGCGTTGCCGCCCGAGGTGATCGTGAGGTCGGCAGGCGCAGCTGGCGCAGTGCTGTCGTCAGCGGTGAAAGTGGCCGACGGCGAGGCATTGCCGCCGCCATCGATCAGCACCACCGACAGCACTTCACCGTTGGTCTGTGCGGGGGAGAGTGCCACTTCGAACGTGCCGTCTGCATTCACCGGGAGGGTGCCTAGCAGGTCGCCCGCAGCGTTGCGTACCTCTACGGTGCTGCCTGCCTCGCCCTGCCCGCTGAGCAGTGTGCCGGTAGGGTCAAGGCCCAGACCTTGTGCCGGCAGCGGTGCCTCGAGGTCAGGTGCGGTCACGGTGCCAGCGGGCGAGCCGTTGCCGCTATTGTCCGCCTGAGTGACAGACAGCGTCTGGCCATTGAGCTGTGGCGGGTCGATTGCCACCTGGAAGGTGCCATCGGGCTGGACCGTTGCGGTGCCCAGTACTGCGCCGCCAGTGCCGGTCACGGTCACCTGCGCACCCGGCTCGCCGCTGCCGCTCAGGCTGCTGCCGTCGCCAGCCAGGACCAAATCGGTGGGGCTATCGGGTGCCTGGGTATCCGGTGCCAACAGGTCGACCGCCGCCGACAGGTTGCCGGCCGCGTCGCGTTGCTCCACGGTCAGTGCCTGGCCGTTGGTCTGCGGCGTGTCGAGGGTAATTTCGAAAGCGCCGCCAGCGCCGACCACTGTGCTGCCCAGCACGCTGCCGTCCGGTCCGCGCACGGTGACAGTAGCACCTGGTTCGCCGTTGCCGGTGATCGTGGTGCCGGTGCCGTCGATGGCCGGGCTGGTGACCACTTGCGGTGGGGTAGAGTCGGGTGCAGTGAAGTCCACTGGCCCTGCGCTGTTGCCCAGGTTATCGGTAGCTTCCACGGTCAGGCTTTCGCCATTGCGTTGTGGCGCGTTGAGGGTGACGTCGAATCGGCCGTCACCGCCCACGGTGGCAGTGCCCAGCACGTTGCCTTCGGCGTCACGCACGGTGACGATGGAGCCGCTTTGACCTTGGCCTGTGAGGTGAATGCCAGCGGTATCGATGGCCAGCCCGGAGGGTTGCAGCGGGCCGTCGGTATCGGGCGCCACGATGGTGGCGGTCGAGGTGTTGCCAGCCGGGTCGCGCAATACCACGTCCAGTTCCTGGCCGTCGGTCTGCGGTGGGTTCAGGACCACGCTGATCACACCGTCGGCACCGACCTGGGCGTTGCCCAGCACAGTACCGTCGGCGCTGATGACTTGCACGGTGGTGCCCGGTTCACCGCGACCGGTGAGCAGGTCGCCCTCGGCGTTCAGTTGCAGTTCGCTGGCTTCATTGGGCGGGGTGATATCGGGGGCGGTGATCTGGGTAGGCAGCGAACTGTTGCCAGCGCCGTCAATCGCCACGACATCCAGTGCCTCGCCGTTGGCCTGTGCGGGGGTCAGGCCGATGGTGAAGCTGCCATCCGGGCCGGCCTGGACGCTGCCCAGGACATTGCCCTGCGCGTCACGCACTTGCACCTGCGTATCTGCCGGTGCGGTACCGGAAACGCTGGAGCCGTCGCCGGCCACCACCACGCCGCTCGGGCTTTCGGGCAGCGGTGTATCGGCAACGGTCACACTGACCGCTGCCGAGGTATTGCCGGCGGCATCAGTCTGCACCAGCACGAGGTTCTCTCCGGCGGCCAGCGGTGCCTCCAGATCGACCACGAAGGTGCCGTTTGGCGCCACGGTGCCGGTACCGATGACTGCACCTTGGGCATCACGCACTTCCACCGTGGCACCGGGCTCGCCACGGCCCGAGACGGCCAGGCTGCCATCGCCTGCCACCACGTCGGCGACGATCGCTGGCGCGGTAATGTCCGGGGCCACGTAGCTCAGCGGCACCGAAGTGTTACCTGCTGCATCAATCACCGTGATGGACAAGGTTTCGCCATTGGCCTGTGGCGGGTCGAGGGTCAGGCTGAAGCTGCCATCCGGCTCGGCAATGGCGCTACCGATCAGGTTGCCCGAGGCATCTTCAACCTCCACTCGGGCGCCTGCTTCTGCAGTGCCGACCAGGCTGTCGCCATTGCTCAGTACCAGGTCGGTTGGTTGCAGCGGTGCCACCAGGTCCGGCGCTGTCAGCGGGGTAGGTGTAGAGACGTTGCCGGCGGCGTCGGTCAGGGTCACTTGCAGGGACGAGCCATCCACCACCGGGGTGGGCAGTTGTACATTGAAGCTGCCATCGGGCTGAACGGTGCCGCTCACCAGCACCTGCCCCTGATCGTTGCGCACCTCCACGGTGGCGCCCGCTTCGCCGCGCCCGGAGACTGTGCGGCCATCGTTACTGATGGCCAGCTCGGTAGCGGGCTCCGGCGGTGTGGTGTCGCCGCCGTTGTCCACGATCGGTGCGGTGACGCTACCGGCCGTGGAGGCGTTGCCTGCGGCATCGGTGGCCGTCACCTGCAACTGCTCGCCTGCCACTTGTGGCGGAGTGAGGTCGATGCTGAAAGCGCCGCTGGCCCCCACCACGACACTGCCCAACACCGTGGTGCCGTCGGCGGCCAGCACACGGACGGTGCTGCCTGATTCGGCGCGGCCACTGACGACGCTACCATCGCCACTGATTGCGAGATCGCTGGGTGCCACAGGCGGGGTGATGTCTGGTGCGGCGACCTGCACTGGCAACGACGAGGTGCCGTTGTTGTCGATCGCCACCACGTCCAGCAACTCGCCATTGGCCTGGGCCGGTGTGAGCACCACGGTGAAGGTGCCTTCGGCACCCACCACGATGCTACCGACCAGCGTGCCGTTGGCATCATGCACTTCCACACGGCTGCCTGCCGGAGCAGAGCCGCTGATGCTGCTGCCATCGGCGGCCACGACCAGTTCGCTCGGGCTGGTAGGCGTGACCACCAGTGGCACGTCGTAGGTCAGCGCTTCAGAGGCGTTGCCGCTCGGGTCGGTCTGTACCAGGCTCAGGCGTTCACCCGGCAGCGCAGCTGGATCGAGGTCGATCAGGAAAGTCCCGTTCGCGGTCACTGTGCCGGTACCGATCAGCGTGCCATTGGCATCGCGCGCCTCGACGGTTGCACCGGCTTCGCCGCGACCGCCCAGGGTCAGGCCGTCGGCGCCGACCACAATGTTGCTGACCACGGCAGGTGCGGTGATGTCCGGGGCATCGAACTGTAGGGGTGAAGAGACATTGCCGGCGGTATCGACCAGACGGATATCGAGGATTTCGCCATTGGCCTGGGCTGGCGACAGGGTAATGCTGAAGCTGCCGGTTTCATTGACCAGACCAGTGCCGAGCAAGTTGCCCGAGGCATCGAAGGCCTGCACTGTCGTGCCAGGCTCGCCGTTGCCGCTCAGGGTCACGCCGTCGGCCAAGGCCAGGCCGGTCGGCTGGGCCGGGGCCTGCAAGTCCGGGGTAGCCACCGACGCCGGTGCAGAAGCATTGCCGCTGGCATCAGTCAGCACCACTTGCAGGTTGCTGCCATCTTTCACCGGTGGGTCGAGGGTGATCTGGAAGGTACCGTCCGGGTTGACCGAGCCGCTGGCCAGTACATTGCCCTGGGCATCGCGCACCTGCACGCTGGCACCGGCTTCGCCGCGACCATTGAGCTGGGCGCCGGCCAGGTCGACTACCAGGTTGGTCGCGGCATCCGGTGGGGTGATGTCGCCACCGTCGATGTCCGGTGCGGTGATGTCGCCGGCCGTGGAGGTGTTGCCTGCCGCATCGGTGGCGGTGACTTGCAGCACCTCGCCGTCTACCTGTGGCGGGTCGAGGGGGATGCTGAAACTGCCAGTGGCGTCGACCACCACACTACCCAGCACGGTGGTGCCATCGGCGGCCATCACACGCACGGTGCTGCCCACTTCAGCGCGGCCGGTGACCACGCTGCCGTCGGCATTGATCACCAGTTCGCTCGGGGTGACCGGCGGGGTGATGTCCGGTGCGGTGACCTGCACGGGTAGCGATGTAGCGCCGCTGCCGTCGATGGCCACCACGTCCAGCAATTCGCCGTTGGCCTGGGCCGGGTTGAGGATGACGGTGAAGGTGCCATCGACACCTGCCACGACACTGCCGACCAGTGTGCCGTTGGCATCGTGTACTTCCACGCGGCTGCCTGCCGGGGCTGTACCGGTGATGCTGACGCCGTTCTCAGCAACTACCAGGTCGCTTGGGCTGGCGGGCGCAGTGGTTACCGGAACTTCATATTGCAGGGCCTCGGAGGCGTTGCCGCTCGCATCGGTTTGCACCAGGCTCAACTGAGCGCCCGGCTGGGCAGCCGGGTCCAGGTCGACCTCGAAGGTGCCGTTGGCGCCGACGGTGCCAGTACCGATGACAGTGCCGTTGGCATCACGTACTTGTACGGTAGCACCCGCTTCGCCCCGGCCACTGAGCACCAGGCCATCGGCGCCGACCACGATGTTGCTGACAGTAGCTGGCGGCGTGATGTCCGGTGCAGTGAACGCCAGCGGCGTCGAACTATTGCCGGCGGTGTCCACCACGCGAATGTCCAGTGCTTCACCATTGGCCTGGGCGGGGAACAGCGTGACGCTGAAGGTGCCGTCTTCGTTGACCAGGCCTGTGCCGATCAGGCTGCCGATGGCATTGCGCACCTGTACGGTGGCACCGGGCTCGCCGCGGCCGGTGAAGGTCACACCATCAACCAAGGCCAGCTCGGTTGGCTGCGCCGGGGACTGCAAGTCTGGCGCGGCGACTGAACCGGGTTGCGAGACATTGCCGGCAGCGTCGGTCAGGGTCACTTGCAGGGTACTGCCATCGGTGATGGCCGGGTTCAAGGTGATGGCGAAGGTGCCATCTGGGTTGACCGTGCCCGTGGCAACCACGGTGCCTGCGCCATCGCGAACCTGAAGGCTGGAACCGGCTTCACCGCGACCGGTCAGCTGGCTACCGGCAGTGTTGACCGCCAGGTTGGTCGGGGCCTCCGGAGGCGTTGTGTCGCCGCCGTCGATGTCCGGCGCGGTAAGGTTGCCGGCGATGGAGGCGTTGCCTGCCGTATCGGTGGCCGTCACTTGCAGCACCTCGCCGTCTACCTGTGGCGGGTCGAGGGTGATGCTGAAGCTGCCGGTAGCGCCCACTGCCACGCTACCCAGCACAGTGGTGCCGTCGGCGGCCAGCACGCGCACGGTGCTGCCCGGTTCGGCACGGCCGGTGACCACGCTGCCGTCGGCATTGATCACCAACTCGGTCGGTGCGGCAGGGGCGGTGATGTCAGGGGCGGTGATCTGTGCGGGCAGCGAGGAAACGCCGCCGTCATCGATGGCGACCACGTCCAGCAGTTCGCCGTTGGCCTGGGCCGGGTCGAGGGGTACGGTGAAGCTGCCGTCGGGGCCAGCCACCACAGTGCCAATCAGTGTGCCGTTGGCGTCATGCACTTCCACGCGGGTGCCGGCAGGTGCGGTACCGCTGATGCTGCTGCCGTCTTCGGCGACCACCAGGTCGCTAGGGCTGACAGGCGCAGTGGTGACCGGGACTTCGAATTGCAGTGCCGAGGATGCGTTGCCGCTTGGGTCGGTCTGCACCAGGCTCAGTTGCTCGCCCGGCTGTGCGGCCGGGGCGAGGTCGATCAGGAAGGTGCCGTTGGCGCCGACAGTGCCGGTACCGATGACAGTGCCATTGGCATCGCGTACTTCGACGGTGGCGCCGGGCTCGCCGCGACCGCTCAGGGCCAGGCCGTCAGCGCCGACCAGGATGTCGGTGACCGCATCGGGCGGAGTGATGTCCGGCGCATCGAATTGCAGTGGTGCCGAGGCGTTGCCTGCGGCATCCACCACGCGAATGTCCAGGGCTTCTCCATTGGCCTGGGCGGGGAACAGCGTGACGCTGAAGGTGCCGTCTTCGTTGATCAAGCCAGTGCCAATCAGGTTACCGCCGGCATCGCGCACCTGCACGGTAGCACCAGGCTCACCGCGACCGGTGAAGGTGACGCCATCGGCCAGGGCCAGGTCAGTCGGTTGTGCGGGCGGCAGCAGGTCTGCCGAGGTGACCGAGCCCGGTTGCGATACGTTGCCGGCGGCGTCGGTGAGGGTGACCTGCAAGGTGCTGCCGTCGTTCACGGCAGGGTCCAGGGTGACGGTGAAAGTGCCATCCGCGTCGACGGTGCCAGTCGCGAGGATGTTGCCGGCCGCGTCACGCACCTGCACGGTGGTGCCCACTTCGCCTCGACCACTGAGTTGGCTGCCGGCAAGGCCGATCACCAGATTGGTCGCGGTCTCCGGTGGCGTTGTGTCGCCGCCGTCGATGTCCGGCGCGGTAAGGTTGCCGGCGGTGGAGGCGTTGCCTGCCACATCGGTGGCGGTGACTTGCAGCACCTCGCCGTCTACCTGTGGCGGGTCGAGGGTGATGCTGAAGCTGCCGGTAGCGCCCACTGCCACGCTACCCAGCACCGTGGTGCCGTCGGCGGCCAGCACGCGTACGGTGCTGCCCGGTTCGGCGCGGCCGGTGACCACGCTGCCGTCGGTATTGATCACCAGTTCGGTCGGTGCGGCAGGGGCGGTGATGTCGGGGGCGGTGATCTGGGTGGGCAGCGAGGAAACGCCGCCGTCATCGATGGCCACCACGTCCAGCAGTTCGCCGTTGGCCTGGGCCGGGTCGAGGGTTACGGTGAAGCTGCCGTCGGGGCCAGCCACCACACTGCCAATCAGCGTGCCGTTGGCATCATGCACTTCCACGCGGCTGCCGGCCGGCGCGTTACCGGTCAGGGTAGTGCCGTCAGCATCGATGACCAGATTGCTCGGGCTGTCGGGCGCGGTGGTCAGTGGGACGTCGTACTCAGTAGCCACGGAAGCATTGCCGCTTGGGTCGGTTTGCACCAGGCTCAACTGCTCGCCTGGCTGCGCGGCTGGATCCAGATCGATCAGGAAGGTGCCATTGGCTCCCACAACACCCGTGCCGATCACGGCGTCATTGGCATTGCGCACTTCGACGGTGGCGCCGGGTTCGCCGCGACCGCTCAGGGCCAGGCCATCAGCGCCGACGGCAATATTGGTTACTGCCTCAGGCGGAGTGATGTCCGGCGAATCGAATTGCAATGGAGCAGAGCTGTTACCGGCGGCATCCACCAGACGTACATCGAGTGCTTCACCATTGGCCTGAGCAGGCGACAGGGTGAGGCTGAACAGGCCGTCGGCCCCGGCGACACCGGTGCCAATCAGGTTACCGCCGGCATCGCGCACCTGCACGGTAGCACCAGGCTCACCGCGACCGGTGAAGGTGACGCCATCGGCCAGGGCCAGGTCAGTCGGTTGTGCGGGCGGCAGCAGGTCTGCCGAGGTGACCGAGCCCGGTTGCGATACGTTGCCGGCGGCGTCGGTGAGGGTGACCTGCAAGGTGCTGCCGTCGTTCACGGCAGGGTCCAGGGTGACGGTGAAAGTGCCATCTGCAGCGACGGTGCCAGTCGCGAGGATGTTGCCGGCCGCGTCACGCACCTGCACGGTGGTGCCCACTTCGCCTCGGCCACTGAGTTGGCTGCCGGCAAGGCCGATCACCAGATTGGTCGGGGCTTCAGGCGGGGTGGTATCGCCGCCATCGATGTCCGGGGCGGTGACCGAGCTGGCTACGGAGGCATTACCAGCGGCATCGGTCGCGGTGGCCTGCAGGACTTCACCATCAATCTGCGGTGGGGTGAGGTTGATGCTGAACGCCCCGGTCGGGCCGACCACGGTAGCGCCCAGTTCGGTGCCGTCGGCAGCCAGGATGCGCACGGTGCTGCCCGGTTCGGCACGGCCGGTGATAACGCTGCCTTCCGCGCTCACGGCCAGTTCGGTCGGTGCGGCAGGGGCGGTGATGTCAGGGGCGGTGATCTGTGCGGGCAGCGAGGAAACGCCGCCGTCATCAATGGCCACCACGTCCAGCAGTTCGCCGTTAGCCTGGGCCGGGTCGAGGGTTACGGTGAAGCTGCCGTCGGGGCCAGCCACCACAGTGCCGATCAGTGTGCCGTTGGCGTCATGCACTTCCACGCGGCTGCCGGCAGGTGCGGTACCGCTGATGCTGCTGCCGTCTTCGGCGACCACCAGTTCGCTGGGGCTGACAGGCGCAGTGGTGACCGGGACTTCGAATTGCAGTGCCGAGGATGCGTTGCCGCTTGGGTCGGTCTGCACCAGGCTCAGTTGCTCGCCCGGCTGTGCGGCCGGGGCGAGGTCGATCAGGAAGGTGCCATTGGCACCCACGACACCCGTGCCGATCACGGTGCCATTGGCATCGCGCACTTCGACGGTGGCGCCAGGCTCGCCGCGACCGCTCAGGGCCAGGCCGTCAGCGCCGACCAGGATGTCGGTGACCGCATCGGGCGGCGTAATGTCCGGCGCATCGAATTGCAGTGGTGCCGAGGCGTTGCCTGCGGCATCCACCACGCGAATGTCCAGAGCTTCACCATTGGCCTGGGCGGGGAACAGCGTGACGCTGAAGGTGCCGTCTTCGTTGATCAAGCCAGTGCCAATCAGGTTACCGTCAGCATCGCGCACCTGCACGGTAGCATCAGGCTCACCGCGACCGGTGAAGGTGACACCATCGGCCAGGGCCAGGTCAGTCGGTTGTGCGGGCGGCAGCAGGTCTGCCGAGGTGACCGAGCCCGGTTGCGATACGTTGCCGGCGGCGTCGGTTAGGGTGACCTGCAAGGTGCTGCCGTCGTTCACGGCAGGGTCCAGGGTGACGGTGAAGGTGCCATCCTCGGCGACAGTGCCAGTCGCGAGGATGTTGCCGGCCGCGTCACGCACCTGCACGGTGGTGCCCACTTCGCCTCGACCATTGAGTTGGCTGCCGGCAAGGCCGATCACCAGATTGGTCGCGGTCTCCGGTGGCGTTGTGTCGCCGCCGTCGATGTCCGGCGCGGTAAGGTTGCCGGCGGTGGAGGCGTTGCCTGCCACATCGGTGGCGGTGACTTGCAGCACCTCGCCGTCTACCTGTGGCGGGTCGAGGGTGATGCTGAAGCTGCCGGTAGCGCCCACTGCCACGCTACCCAGCACAGTGGTGCCGTCGGCGGCCAGCACGCGTACGGTGCTGCCCGGTTCGGCGCGGCCGGTGACCACGCTGCCGTCGGCATTGATCACCAACTCGGTCGGTGCGGCAGGGGCGGTGATGTCGGGGGCGGTGATTTGTGCGGGCAGAGAGGAAACGCCGCCGTCATCGATGGCGACCACGTCCAGCAGTTCGCCGTTGGCTTGTGCGGGATTCAGTTCGATGCTGAAGCTGCCATCGGCGTTGGCAATGGCACTGCCAATCAACGTGCCGTTGGCATCATGCACCTGCACACGGCTGCCGGCTGGCGCGGTACCGGTGAGGGTGATGCCATCAGCATCGATGGCCAGATTGCTTGGGCTGTCGGGCGCGGAGGTCAGTGGGACGTCGTACTCGGTAGCCACGGACGCATTGCCGCTTGGGTCGGCCTGTACCAGACTCAACTGCTCGCCCGGCTGCACCGCCGGATCCAGATCAATCAGGAAGGTGCCATTGGCTCCCACAACACCTGTGCCGATCACGGTGCCATTGGCGTCGCGCACTTCGACAGTGGCGCCGGGTTCGCCGCGACCGCTCAGGGCCAGGCCGTCAGCGTCGACGGCAATGCTGCTCACCGCATCGGGCGGGGTAATGTCCGGCGCATCGAATTGCAGTGGGGTAGAGCTGTTACCGGCGGCATCCACCAGACGCACGTCGAGTGCTTCACCATTGGCCTGGGCCGGCGACAGGGTGAGGCTGAACAGGCCGTCGGCCCCGACGACACCAGTACCGATGACAGCACCGCCGGCATCGCGTACCTGCACGGTAGCGCCGGGCTCACCGCGACCCGTGAAGGTGACGCCTTCGGCCAGGGCCAGGTCGGTCGGTTGTTCAGGGGCTGTAGTATCAGGGGTGTCGACGTCCGGTGCCGTGATGCTGGCAACTGGCGAGCTATTGCCAGCCGCGTCTGCGGCGCTGATCTCCAGGGCCTGGCCGTCGATTTGTGGCGGTTGCAGAGTGATGCTGAACTGGCCGTCGACACCGGCCACAGCAGTGCCCAGCAATACGCCACCTGCGCCTCGTACGGAAACCGTCGAGCCGGGCTCGGCACGACCGGTGAGCGTGGTGCCCTGTTCATTGATAGCCAGGTCGGTCGGCGCCAGTGGTGCCGTTGCGTCCGGCGCAGTGACAGTGCCAGGCGCCGAGACATTGCCGGCGGCGTCGGTCAGGGTGACATCAAGGTTTTCGCTGTTGATCTGCGGCGCACTCAACGTCACGTCGAAGTTGCCGTCGGCACCCACTGTGCCGCTGCCGATCAGGTTGCCGGCGGCGTCGCGGATGTTCACCGTGGTGCCTGCTTCGCCACGGCCGGTCAGACGCAGGCCATC
This sequence comes from Pseudomonas sp. yb_5, assembly GCF_043103865.1. Classification (NCBI taxonomy): domain Bacteria; kingdom Pseudomonadati; phylum Pseudomonadota; class Gammaproteobacteria; order Pseudomonadales; family Pseudomonadaceae; genus Pseudomonas; species Pseudomonas sp. yb_5. Next base: position 9,987 of record NZ_JBICKE010000034.1, on the reverse strand, counting down.
CGGTGAAACCAGCAGGTCGATCGGCGTGGCTGGTGCGCTGGTGTCGGGGTCGGAACCGCCGCTGCTGCCCCCGCCTCCATTGTCCGCCGCTGCTGCCGCGCCGCCCACGCCGAGCAGGCTGAGCCCGGCAATCGCCCAAGTTGGCATGGCGCTGCCTGCAGTACCGATGCCCGCAACCAGTTCGTCCAGCGAGGCCACTTCTTCGAAGGTGAAACCGGTGAACGCTGCCGCATCGTACTGGGCATGCCACAGGGTGCCGTCTTCGCCGACGAAGACCATATCGCTGCCGACGCCGGCCTGGTCCACGGCGAAGAAGTTACCGATGGTGACTTTTTCACCCGACTTCAGGGTGACGATCAGGTCCTGCCCGCGTTGGGTAACGGTGGCCACTTTGTCGGGAGATACCGGTATCTGAACGACGCTTGGTGCTTTGAGATTGATATTGCCCCAGGCGCTCTGAGTGGCGACTTCGGATTGCTTATCGGCGACGACGATGTTGTCCATGGATGCTCCCTGCTGATATCCGGATCCCCCGGCCCGACATTTGGGCCACGACCGACGTAACAGAGCCCTCTCAGGGTTTTTACGCACAGCCTCGACCAGGCAGTCGACAAATGGGTGGTTAGGGAGATATAGCAGCCGGGGGGCAAGCAACCAGATGGCTTTCTGGGTTAATCCTTTGGTAGAAAAGCCTCAGCGAAGCCCAAGCCTGCGGGCCAAACGGCTCAGGTTTGCGCGGTCCAGACCGAGTTCGCGGGCCGCTGCTGCCCAGTTGTCCTGATGCCGCTGCAGGCAGGCTTCGATCACCTGTCGCTGGTAAATATCGACGGCTTCACGTAAGCCGCCTTCAGGCGGGGTGACCACTTGCAGCGGTGCAGCGGGGGAGGGCAGCGTGCCTGGCGTCGCTGCCGACACGCGCAGGTCCAGGTCGATGGCGTCTAGGGTGAGGATACGTGGCCGGTCAGGGTGCTGGCCCAGCGCCTTGAGGGCCGAGCGGCCGATCAGGTGTTCCAGTTCGCGCACATTGCCTGGCCAGTCGTAGTCGATCAACGCGGCTTGGGCCTCATGGCTCAGGCGCAGGCTGTTCAGGCCCAGCCGTGAACGGTTCTGTTCGAGGAAGTAGCCCGCCAATAGCAGCACGTCTCGCCCACGTTCGCGCAACGGTGGCACGTGCAGCGGGTATACGCTGAGGCGGTGATAGAAGTCGGCGCGGAAGTTGCCCGTACGCACCTCGGCAGCCAGGTCGCGGTTGGTCGCTGCGATCAGACGCACGTCGACCCGGTGCTCGCGGTCCGAACCCAGGCGCTGCAGTTGGCCGCTTTGTAGCACGCGTAACAGCTTCGCCTGCACCGTCAGCGGCAGTTCGCCCACTTCGTCGAGGAACAGTGTTCCGCCGTTGGCCAGCTCGAACTTGCCGCGGCGCTCGCCATGCGCACCGGTGAAGGCGCCGCGCACATGGCCGAACAGTTCGCTTTCCACCAAGGTGTCGGGCAGGGCGGCACAGTTGAGGCTGATCAGCGGCTTGTCGGAGCGGCTACTGGCCTGGTGCAGGGCCTGGGCCACCAGCTCCTTGCCGACGCCGGTCTCGCCGGTAATCAGCACGGTCAGGTCGCTGCTGCCGACCAGACGAATTTCTTCCACAAGGCGTTTGTGCGCGGGGCTCTGGCCAATCAGCTCTCTATTCTGGCTGCTGGCCTGGCGGTAGAGCTCGGCGCGATGGTGCTCGTTCTCGGCGCGCAGGGCCAGGTGCTCGATACGCTCGGCCACGGTAACGGTGGCGGCCGCCAAGCTGGCAAAAGCCTGCAGGGCATCCAGTTCCAGGCTCTGGAACTGCCCGGGGGTGAGGGCGTCGAGGGTGAGCAGGCCCCATGGGCGCTCATCGACCATCAACGGGCAGCCCATGCAGTCGTGCACTTCGAGGTCCGCATCGGGGGCGTGGACCAAACCATCGTAGGGGTCGGGCAGTTCGGAATCGCTGGCGAAACGGGTGGGCTCCGGGCGGCTGAGCAGTATCTGGAAACGCGGGTGTTCGCTGACCCGAAAGCGCCGGCCGAGGGTGTCGGGGCTAAGGCCATCCACTGCCAGCGGTACCAGCCATTCGCCATCCAGTCGCAGCAGTGCTGCGGCATCGCACGGCAGCAGGCCACGCATGGCTTGCAACAGGCGGCGGTAGCGTTCCTGGTCGGGCAAATCGCGGGACAGGTCGCTGACCAGAGGCAGCAGGGCGGTGAGCAGTGGCTTTGTAGTCATATGGACTCCTATGGGTCGATATGACTATACGCGGGGGAAGGTCTTTTTGACATGACCTGCATCAAGCCCCTGATTTTGCTGGCGTTAAAAGTTGGCACGATTGCTGTAATGGCATGGGCAGTCATTTGAAGCCACAGGCTCAGGAGTTGTTGCAATGCTCAATGCCGAACAACGTGTAATCATCAAGGCCACTGTACCCCTGCTGGAAAGCGGCGGCGAAGCACTGACCACCCACTTCTACAAGATGATGCTCAGCGAGTACCCCGAGGTACGGCCGCTGTTCAACCAGGCCCACCAGGCCAGCGGCGATCAGCCGCGTGCGCTGGCTAACGGCGTGTTGATGTATGCCCGCCATATCGACCAACTGGAGCAACTGGGCGGCCTGGTCGGGCAGATCATCAACAAGCATGTTGCCCTGCAGATTCTGCCGCAGCACTACCCGATTGTCGGAAGCTGCCTGCTGCGCGCCATCGAAGAAGTGCTGGGCAAGGACATTGCCACCCCTGCGGTGATCGACGCCTGGGGCGCGGCCTATGGCCAGCTGGCCGACATTCTGATTGGCGCTGAAGAAAACCTTTATAAAGAGAAGGAAGAGGCCGAGGGTGGCTGGCGCGGTACACGTGAATTCCGCCTGGTACGCCGTGAGCAGGAAAGCAGCGAGATCGTTTCGTTCTACTTCGCCCCGGTGGACGGCATGCCGGTGCTCAAGGCAGAACCTGGCCAGTACATCGGCCTGAAGCTTGACATTGACGGTGTCGAGCAGCGCCGTAACTATTCCCTGTCGGCGCTGTGCGACGGCAAGGAATACCGCATTAGCGTCAAGCGCGAGGCGGGCGGCAAGGTCTCCAGCTACCTGCACGATAAGCTGGTGGTGGGCGATACCCTGCAACTGTTCCCGCCTGCGGGGGACTTTACCCTGGCAGCCAGCGACAAGCCGCTGGTGCTGATCAGTGGAGGGGTGGGCATTACCCCGACCCTGGCAATGCTGCAGGCAGCACTGCAAACCCGGCGCGAGGTGCATTTCATCCACTGTGCGCGTAACGGCGCGGTGCATGCCTTCCGCGACTGGATCGATGGCTTGGCGGCGCGTCATCCACAGCTCAAGCGCTTCTACTGCTATGCCGAGCCGGAAGGGGGCGCTGCAGCCGATGCGGTGGGTTTGCTGAGTGAAGACCTGCTGGCAGAGTGGCTGCCGCGGGAACGTGACGTGGATGCCTACTTCCTCGGGCCCAAGGGCTTCATGGCGGCGGTCAAGCGTCAGTTGAAGGGCTTGGGCGTGCCGGAGCAGCAGAGCCGCTACGAGTTCTTCGGGCCGGCGGCAGCGCTGGAGTGATGTAGCGCCTGTGCCGGCCTCTTCGCGGGCAAGCCCGCTCCCACAGGTATTGCACCGGTCTTGAATGTGGTGCCGTCTGTAGGAGCGGGTTTACCCGCGAAAGGGCCGGTACAGGCCTATAGAGTACTCGTCCCCCGCTGCAGCACACCTCTCTGCCTATATATAAAGAAGAGATGAAAACACCTGCGCAGCTTTCATCCTTAATCGTCCTTTAATCACGTTATCCTTCACTCCCGGGTGTCGAGGGGCTTGCCCCTGCGCGGCACCTGGGCAGCCGTTTTTTGCCGCCTGGCGTTGAACCGACGTCGTTGCGGCCGGTCTCAGCCACACCGGATAGTCCTGCGCAGTGCTATCGCACCGCTTCCTCGGCACGCTCACAGGCCCTGCCCAGCGTGTAGACTTGCGCCCAGGCAGGCGGACCACGCTGCCACTATCCATCGAAGGAACCGGCAATGAACGAACAAACATCGCGCCTAAATCGGGAACGGCGCTTTCTGGTGCTGTTGGGCCTGATCTGCCTCTCGCTGATCGGCGGTGCCCTCTACATGCAAGTGGTGCTGGGCGAGGCACCTTGCCCGTTGTGCATCCTGCAACGTTATGCACTGCTGTTCATTGCCGTGTTTGCCTTCATCGCGGCGGCGATGCCCGGGCGCCGCAGCCTGACCTTCTTCGAAGCGCTGGTGGTGATCAGTGCAATTGGCGGAATCGTTGCGGCCGGCAACCATGTGTATATACTCGCCAACCCCATGGTCAGTTGCGGTATCGATACCTTGCAGCCGATCGTGGATGACCTGCCACTGGCAAAGCTGTGGCCACTGGCATTTCAGGTCGACGGCTTCTGCAGCACGCCCTACCCGCCGATCCTCGGTCTGTCGCTGGCGCAATGGGCACTTGTGGCGTTCGTGCTGACCGCCGTCCTGGTTCCGCTCGGTATCTACCGCAACCGACGCCAGGTTTAGACAAAAGTCCCGAATTGCATGGGGTCTTTTGCACCGCATGAGGAGAGGGAAAAGTTGCGCACCGCTTGATCCAGATCAATCCCTAAGCCTTGCAGAATGCGGCTTTGAGGCCTGGCAAGCGGGGTGCGACAAACTGTCGCGAAGTTGAATTCTTGAGCAGCATTGTTACGGATTCTGTAAAAGACTGTTGCTCAATAAGTCATAGTCAAGGGTTGGCGACCTATCTACAATCGCCCCCAATTTCCGTTCGGCACTGCTTGCGAGTCGCAGGATTGAAGGAAGCCTCAGCGCTCCTTTTTGCTGACTTCGTCAAGTTTCGCCCAACGGCGATACCGGGCGGACACCCCTCCGCGTTTTCCCGCACCAAATGGACTTGGTCTGAAGTACAGGCCTGTTGCCTACGAAACCATAAGCACCGCTAACCCGCTTGAAGCCAAGGTCCTGCAGTCGGACCCCAGGCAGGAGTGAGTACGGGCGCGAAATGCCTCACTTGGCAGGACGAAGTGTTGGCTACCAAAACACAAATTGCATTGAAGCAAGCTGATCTAGAGGTCGTGAGATGAGTAAAAAGCGTTACCCCAGACTGTTTGGCATATTGCCCTTTTTAGGCATGCTTTTACTCAGTGGGTGCAACTGGACCCTGCTCGACCCGAAGGGCCAGGTCGGCATTGAGCAAAAGAACCTGATCCTGATCGCTACCGGCCTGATGCTGCTGGTGGTAATTCCTGTCATCATCATGACCCTGGCGTTCGCCTGGAAGTACCGTGCTTCCAACAAGGCAGCCACCTACACCCCGGACTGGTCGCACTCGACCAAGATCGAGGCCGCGGTGTGGATCATCCCGATCCTGATCATCATCGCCCTGGGTTACGTCACCTACCACTCCACCCACAAGCTGGACCCTTATCGTCCGCTGGATTCGGACGTGAAGCCGGTTCAGATCGACGTGGTCGCGCTGGATTGGAAGTGGCTGTTCATCTACCCGGAGCAGGGCATTGCCACGGTCAACAAGATCGTCTTCCCGGCTAATACCCCGGTCAACTTCCGCGTCACTTCCGACGCCGTGATGAACTCGTTCTTCATCCCGGGCCTGGGCGGCCAGATCTACGCCATGGCCGGCATGACCACCAAGCTGCACCTGATCGCCAACGAAAATGGCGAATTCGACGGTATCAGCGCCAACTACAGCGGTGCTGGCTTCACCGGCATGAAATTCAAGGCTACTGCCACCTCTCAGGAAGACTTCGACAAGTGGGTCGCTGAAGTCAAGCAGTCGCCGAAGAAGCTGGACAAGGCCGAATATGCCGCCTTGGCCAAACCAAGCGAAAACAACCCGGTCGCGCTGTACAGCGAGGCTTCGCCTGAGCAGTTCCAGCTGATCGTCGACAAGTACGAAGGCATGAACCGCGGTCGTAGCCACGAAGAAGCAGGCAGCACAGATCTGGCCACAACCAAGGGTGTGGAATCGAGTATGCAACCAGCTGCCGGTGCAGAGGAGTAAGAGATGTTCGGTAAACTAAGCCTGGAGGCGATACCCTATCACGAGCCGATAGTCATGGTGACGCTTGCCATGATCGCGCTCGGCGGTATCGCTGTCGTCGGTCTTATCACCTATTTCCGCAAGTGGACCTACTTGTGGAGCGAGTGGCTGACTACTGTCGACCACAAAAAGATCGGCGTGATGTACATCATCGTCGCGATGGTCATGCTGCTGCGCGGCTTCGCCGACGCCATCATGATGCGTACCCAGCTGGCTGCCGCAACCGGCGGCTCCGAAGGCTACCTGCCGCCTGAACACTATGACCAGATCTTCACCGCTCACGGTGTGATCATGATCATCTTCATGGCGATGCCGTTCTTCACCGGCCTGATGAACCTGGCGGTTCCTCTGCAGATCGGTGCACGTGACGTTGCCTTCCCGTTCCTGAACTCCCTGAGCTTCTACCTGCTGCTGGCAGGCGTGCTGCTGGTCAACATCTCGCTGGGCGTTGGTGAATTCGCCAAGACCGGCTGGGTTGCCTATCCGCCGCTCGCGGGCATTCAGTACAGCCCTGGGGTGGGTGTCGACTACTACATCTGGGCGCTACAGCTATCCGGATTGGGTACGACACTTACCGGCGTGAACTTCCTCGTCACCGTGATGAAGATGCGCGCACCTGGCATGAAGCTGATGGACATGCCGATCTTCACCTGGACCTGCACCTGGGCCAACGTACTGATCGTCGCTTCGTTCCCGATCCTGACTGCTGCACTCGCTCTGCTGACTGTTGACCGTTATCTGGACTTCCACATCTTCACCAACGAGCTTGGTGGGAACCCGATGATGTACGTCAACCTGTTCTGGGCGTGGGGTCACCCTGAGGTTTACATCCTGATCCTGCCGGCCTTCGGCGTGTTCTCGGAAGTAACTTCGACGTTCTCTGGCAAACGCCTGTTCGGCCACCACTCGATGATTTACGCATCGGGCGCGATCGCCATCCTCGGCTTTGCTGTATGGCTGCACCACTTCTTCACCATGGGTGCCGGCGCCAGCGTCAACACCTTCTTCGGCCTGGCGACGATGCTGATCTCCATTCCGACCGGTGTGAAGCTGTTCAACTGGCTGTTCACCATGTACCAAGGCCGTGTGCGCTTCACCGCACCGATGCTCTGGACCCTGGGCTTCATGGTCACCTTCTCCATCGGTGGCATGACCGGCGTACTGCTGGCTGTTCCGGGTGCTGACTTCGTCCTGCACAACAGCCTGTTCGTAATTGCGCACTTCCACAACGTGATCATCGGTGGCGCGGTATTCGGCTACATCGCCGGTTTCGCCTTCTGGTTCCCGAAAGCCTTCGGCTTCACCCTGAACGAGAAGTGGGGCAAAGCTGCCTTCTGGTTCTGGCTGTCGGGCTTCTACGTTGCGTTCATGCCGCTGTACGCCCTGGGCTTCATGGGCATGACCCGTCGTCTGAACCACTCCGACAACCCACTATGGGAACCCTACCTGTACGTAGCCGTTGTCGGCGCCGTGCTGATCCTGTTCGGTATCGCTTGCCAGCTGATCCAGATCGTCGTTTCGGTCCGCGACCGCAACCAGAACCTGGACGTGACCGGCGACCCATGGGGCGGCCGTACCCTGGAATGGTCGACTTCTTCGCCACCTCCGTTCTACAACTTCGCTCACATGCCTGAGAAAGTTGGCCTGGACTGCTGGCACGAAGCCAAGGAAGCAGGCGTTGCGTACAAGGCTCCGGCCAAGTACGAAGCCATTCACATGCCGAGCAACACCGCTACCGGTCTGTTCATGGGCCTGTTCCTGACCGTCTTCGGCTTCGCCTTCATCTGGCACATCTGGTGGCTGGTTGGCGCGAGCCTGGTTGCAACCATCGCTGTCTTCGTTCGCCACGCTGCACGTGACGACCAGGGCTACATGGTTCCGGCCGAAGAAGTGGCGCGCATCGAAGGCGAGCGTATGAAAGCGCTGGCCAAAGCAGGTGCTCTGCCTGCCGGCGCACGTGTCGAATCGTTTGAGCGGGTGTAATCAATGTCCAGTCAAGTAATGCACGGCGCTGCTCATGGTCACGACCATGGGCACGACGACCACCACCACGACTCGGGCCAGATGACCGTACTGGGCTTCTGGCTGTACCTGATGACCGACTGCATCCTGTTTGCGTCGCTCTTCGCCACCTACGCGGTGCTGTCCGGCAGTTTTGCCGGCGGCCCGTCGGGTCATGACATCTTCCAGCTCGATTTCGTAGCTGTTGAAACGCTGCTCCTGCTGCTGTCCTCGATCACCTTCGGCTTCGCCATGCTGAAGATGTTCGATGGCAAGAAAGCTGGCGTACTGGGCTGGTTGGCTGTGACCTTCCTGTTCGGTGCAGGCTTCATCGCGATGGAAATCTATGAGTTCCATCACCTGATCAGCGAGGGCTTCGGCCCGCAGCGCAGTGGCTTCCTGTCGGGCTTCTTCGCCCTGGTAGGTACCCACGGTCTGCACGTGACTGCTGGTCTGATCTGGATGGCAATCATGATGTACCAGATCAACAAGCACGGCATCACGCCGACCGCCAAGACCCGCATGAGCTGCCTGAGCCTGTTCTGGCACTTCCTGGACGTGGTCTGGATCTGCGTATTCACCGTCGTTTACCTGCTGGGGGTTCTGTAATGGCTAACGCACACGACACTCATCACGAAGGTAATCACGGCAGCGTCAAGTCGTACATGATCGGTTTTGTACTGTCGATCATCCTGACTGCGATCCCGTTCGGCCTGGCCATGACCGCCAGCCTGCCGAAGAACCTGACCGTTCTGATCATTGTTGCCATGGCCGTGATCCAGGTGGTTGTTCACCTGGTTTACTTCCTGCACATGGACCGCTCGAAAGAGCAACGCAACAACGTTTCGACGTTCCTGTTCACCACCCTGGTGATCGCTCTGCTTGTCGGCCTGTCGCTGTGGATCATGTTCAGCATCCACTTCGAAATGTTGGCCAAGTGAGGTAAGACTGCATGTCCGTTAAGCACTTTATCCAAATCACCAAACCGGGGATCATTTTCGGTAACGTGCTTTCCGTGGCAGGCGGTTTCTTCCTTGCCTCGAAGGGCCATGTGGATTTCGCCCTGTTCCTGGCGGTGGTGATCGGTACTTCTCTGGTGGTTGCGTCCGGATGCGTGTTCAACAACTGCATCGACCGTGACATCGACCACAAGATGGAGCGCACCAAGAACCGTGTCATGGTTCAGGGCGGCATGTCGCTGCCCCTCGCGCTGATCTACGCCACCCTGCTCGGGGTGGCGGGTTTCAGCCTGCTGTATGTCCAGGCCAACCCGCTGTCTGCGTTCTGCGCACTGATTGGCTTTGTCGTCTACGTCGGTTTCTACAGCCTGTGGCTGAAGCGTAAGTCGGTGCACGGCACCTTGGTCGGCAGCCTGTCGGGTGCCATGCCTCCGGTGATCGGCTACTGCGCCGTGAGCAACAGCTTCGACCTGGCTGCGGTAACCCTGCTGGTGATGTTCAGCCTTTGGCAAATGCCGCACAGCTTTGCCATCGCGATCTTCCGCTTCAAGGATTACAGCGCTGCCAACATTCCGGTTCTGCCGGTGGCACGTGGCATCCTCGCGGCGAAAAAGCAGATCGTGCTGTACGTGCTGGCCTTCGTGCTCGCCACCCTGATGCTTACCCTCGGCGGTTACGCCGGCCTCGGCTACCTGGCCGTGGCAGCAGCCATGGGCCTGTACTGGCTGTACATGGCCTGGGGTGGTTACAAGGCCGAGGACGACAGCAAGTGGGCCCGCAAGGTGTTCGGCTTCTCCATCCTCACCGTTACTGCCCTGAGCGTGATGATGGGTGTGGACAGCCAGACTGCTGCGGACGTGCTGATGACCTACGCTCGCTGAAACTGCTGCCTGTTTCACGAAAACCCCGGCCTCTGCGCCGGGGTTTTTTTTGATGTTTTTCCTG
>NZ_JBICKE010000033.1:0-13873 GCF_043103865.1 Pseudomonas sp. yb_5 | reverse complement strand
GCGGTTCATGCCGTGGCAATGAAAGCCTGGGGCCGCTTCGCGCCCCTTTCGCGACACAAGGCCGCTCCCACAAAGAACGAAGCCATCAACATCACATCAGGAACCCAGCCCACCTCAGGAGGTCTGTGTTTGCATGTATTACGGTGAACGCTTCAACGCCTGGACCCACCTGGTCGGTGCCGTCCTCGCTGCTATTGGTGCCATCTGGCTGATCGTGGTTGCGGGCCTGCAAGGCGACCCGTGGAAGATCGTCAGCTTCTCCATCTACGGCGGCACGCTGCTGTTGCTGTACAGCATCTCCACCCTGTACCACAGCACCCGTGGGCGGGCGAAAGTGATCATGCGCAAGCTCGACCACCTGTCGATCTATCTGCTGATTGCCGGCAGCTACACGCCTTTTTGCCTGGTCAGCCTGCGCGGCCCATGGGGATGGAGCCTGTTCGGCGTGGTCTGGGGGCTGGCGATCATCGGCATGTTGCAAGAGATCAAGCCGCGCTCCGAGGCGCGGATCCTGTCGATCATCATCTACGCGGTAATGGGCTGGATCGTGCTGGTGGCCGTCAAGCCACTGCTGAACTCGCTGGGCACTGCCGGCTTCGCCTGGCTGGCTGCCGGCGGCGTGTTCTACACCGTCGGCATCATCTTCTTCGCCTTCGACAGCCGCTTCCGTCACTGGCATGGCATCTGGCACCTGTTCGTGATCGCTGGCAGTCTGATGCACTTCGTGGCGGTGTCGCTCTACGTACGCTAATTAAAAATCGCCCCACAACTGCTGTGCCACCGACAGCGCCACCACTGGCGCGGTCTCGGTGCGCAGCACGCGTGGGCCAAGGCGGGCTGCGTGGAAGCCGGCGGCTTTGGCCTGCTCCACTTCGGCCTCGCTAAGGCCGCCTTCAGGGCCGATCACGAAGGCCAGGGTGGCGGGCTTTTCATGGCTGGTGAGCGGCTCGGCCACCGGGTGCAGGACCAGCTTCAGGTCAGCCTTGGTGCTGCTCAACCATTCGGCCAGGGTCACGGGTGGATGGATGACGGGCAAGGTAGAACGCCCGCATTGTTCACAGGCGCTGATCGCCACTTGGCGCCAGTGGGCCAGGCGCTTGTCGGCGCGCTCGTCTTTCAGGCGCACTTCGCAGCGCTCGCTGACGATCGGGGTGATTTCGTTGGCACCAAGCTCGGTGGCCTTCTGGATCGCCCAGTCCATGCGCTCGCCACGGGAAAGGCCCTGGCCCAGGTGCACATGCAGCGGTGAATCGGCCTGGCCGGCAAAGGCCTGGTCAAGGCTGACGCGGACAGTTTTCTTGCCCACCTCGAGCAACTGACCGCGGTATTCCTGGCCGCTGCCATCGAACAGCTGCACGGCGTCGCCGGGTGCCATGCGCAGCACGCGGCCAATGTAATGGGCCTGGGCCTCGGGCAGGTCGTGCTCGCCAAGGCTCAGGGGGGCGTCGATGAAGAAGCGGGACAGTCTCATGGGTTTGCTCGGTAAATAGAGAGACGCAGATCCCCTGTGGGAGCGGGCGTGCCCGCGAATCAGGCGCCGCGGTGCCTGGCAAGGGCTTCGCCCTTGTTCGCGGGCTCGCCCGCTCCCACAGGAAAAGTGGTGTGGCGAATTGCCGGGCCTAGCCCGGGTCGCGGAAATCGGGGTGGAAGTTGGCCGGCACTGCGACACTGACGCTGTCGCGGGTGGCGATATCGATGCCTTCGCTGGCCACTTCGCCAAGGAAGTCGATCTGCTCGGGGGTGATCACGTACGGCGGCAGGAAGTACACCACGCTGCCCAGCGGTCGCAGCAGAGCGCCGCGGGTCAGGGCGTGCTCGAACACCTTCAGGCCACGGCGCTCCTGCCAGGGATAGGCAACCTTGCCTGCCTTGTCCTGAACCATTTCGATGGCCAGGGCCATGCCGGTCTGGCGAATTTCTGCAACGTGAGCATGATCGGCCAGGTGTGCAGTGGCTGTGGCCATGCGCTTGGCCAACGCTTTGTTGGCCTCGATCACATTGTCCTGCTCGAAGATATCCAGGGTTGCCAGCGCCGCAGCGCACGCCAGCGGGTTGCCGGTGTAGCTGTGCGAGTGCAGGAATGCGCGCAGTGTCGGGTAATCGTCGTAGAACGCCTGGTACACCTTGTCGGTGGTCAGGCAGGCGGCCAGCGGCAGGTAGCCGCCAGTCAGGGCCTTGGACAGGCACAGGAAGTCCGGGCGGATGCCGGCTTGCTCGCAGGCGAACATCGTACCGGTGCGGCCGAAGCCTACGGCGATTTCGTCGTGGATCAGGTGCACGTCGTAGCGGTCGCAGGCTTCGCGCAACAGCTTGAGGTACACCGGGTGGTACATGCGCATGCCACCGGCACCCTGTATCAGTGGCTCGACGATCACGGCGCTGATCGAGGCATGGTGTTCGGCCAGGGTCTGCTCCATGGCCTGGAACATGTTGCGCGAGTGCTCTTCCCAGCTCATGCCCTCGGGGCGCAGGTAACAGTCAGGGCTTGGCACCTTGAGGGTGTCGAGCAGCAGTGCCTTGTAGGTTTCGGTGAACAGCGGCACATCACCCACCGACATGGCGGCAATGGTTTCGCCGTGGTAGCTGTTGGTCAGGGTGACGAAGCGCTTCTTGTCCGGTTTGCCGATGTTCTGCCAGTAGTGGAAGCTCATCTTCAGCGCCACTTCGATGCACGACGAGCCATTGTCGGCATAGAACACCCGGTCGAGGCCGGCCGGGGTCATGGCGACCAGGCGCTCGGACAGCTCGATCACGGGCTGATGACTGAAGCCGGCCAGGATCACGTGTTCGAGCTGGTCGACCTGGTCCTTGATGCGCTGGTTGATGCGCGGGTTGGCATGGCCGAACACGTTGACCCACCAGCTGCTCACCGCATCCAGGTAGCGTTTGCCCTCGAAGTCTTCCAGCCACACGCCTTCGCCGCGCTTGATCGGGATCAGCGGCAGCTGCTCGTGGTCTTTCATCTGGGTGCAGGGGTGCCACAGGACCTTGAGGTCGCGTTGCATCCACTGATCATTGAGGCCCATGGGCACTTCTCCTGGCTTTGCGGCGTGGTTCGACCGCGTAAGCCTAAGCAATGCCGCAGGGCAGGACAACCGCTGCCGTTCAATGGGGTGGGTGCCGGTCCATTCGAGCTTGCTGCCTTGCATGGAACAAAGCCCTCCAGGATGTGTTGCCGGAGCGGAGGCTCAGGCCTGAGGCTGTGCAAAGTCACCAAGATCATGCAGAGCTCCCCTGCCACTGTGTGGCCTAGCGACTGACAAAAATGTGAGCTGCCAAAAGGACTTGATGTCACTGCGCTGGCAGGGTGGTCGGACCTGACGTATTCTTAACGCATCTACCCGGGGCATTCCTGCCTCTCCCCGTTTCTGTAACCTCTGACTCGGAGTTCGCCGACATGGCTGCTGCTTGGGTGCGTCTGTGCGCGTTGATATTGATTGGTGTGTCCAGCGGCGCTGCGCTGGCGAAAGACAAGACCCCCACGGCGATTGTCGTGGGGGGAGGCCTGGCAGGCCTGACGGCAGCCTACGAGCTGCAGAACAAAGGCTGGCAGGTAACCCTGCTGGAGGCCAAGGCGGGCATGGGCGGGCGTTCGGGCCTGGCCACCAGCGAGTGGATCGGCAACGCCAAGGCACAGCCGGTGCTTAACCAGTACCTCAACCGTTTCAAGCTTGAAACACTGCCGGCGCCGGAGTTTGTGCGTACCCCGGGTTACCTGATCGACGGCGAGTACTTCAGCGCCAGCGACCTGGCCACCAAGCAACCGGCCACTGCCGAGGCGCTCAAGCGTTACGAGAAAACCCTCGATGACCTGGCCCGCTCGATCGATGACCCGCTGAACCCGCAGGCAACCAGCACGCTGTTCGCCCTGGACCAGATCAACGTCTCCACCTGGCTGAACAAGCTGCAACTGCCGGCCACCGCCCGTCAGTTGATCAACCAGCAAATCCGTACCCGCTACGATGAACCGTCGCGCCTGTCGCTGCTGTACTTCGCCCAGCAGAACCGCGTGTACCGCGGCGTCAGCGACCGCGACCTGCGCGCCGCGCGGCTGCCCGGTGGCAGCCCGGTGCTGGCTCAGGCTTTCGTCAAGCAACTGAAAACCATCAAGACCAGATCGCCGGTTACCGCGATTGTCCAGGACAAGGATGGTGTTACGGTAAAAGTCGGCAGCGTCGGCTACAAGGCAGATTATCTGGTCATGGCCGTGCCTTTGCGCGCGCTGGCCAGGATCCAGATGACCCCTGGCCTGGACAGCCAGCACCTGGCGGCGCTCAAGGGCACCAACTATGGTTGGCGCGACCAGATCATGCTCAAGTTCAAGAAACCCGTATGGGAAAGCCGTGCGCGCATGTCGGGCGAAATCTTCAGTAACGCCGGCCTCGGCATGCTGTGGGTCGAGCCGGCGCTCAAGGGGGGGGCCAACGTGGTGATCAACCTGTCCGGCGACAACGCTCGTCTGCTGCAGGCCTTTGGTGACAAGCAGATGGTCGACCAGGTGCTGATCCGTCTGCATGCGTTCTACCCCCAGGCCCGTGGTGCTTTCACCGGTTATGAGGTCAAACGATACAGTGCTGACGTGGGCACAGGTGGTGCCTACCTGGCCTACGGCCCGGGGCAGATCAGCAAGTACTGGCGCCTTTGGGAGCGCCCGGTGCAGCGCATTGCCTTTGCCGGTGAGCACACCGATGCCCTGTACCCTGGCACTTTGGAAGGCGCCCTGCGCAGTGGCCAGCGTGCGGCCAGCCAGGTACAGGACCTGTTGGCCGGCAAGTCGTTCGACCCGGCCAAGACGGCGCCGGTTGCGGCGACGGCAGGTGCGGCGGCCGCCAAGGAGAGCAAAGGAGGGTTCTTCTCCAATATGTTCGGCGGTTCGTCCGACAAGGGCGACAAGGCTGACAAGGCGCCGGTCAAAGCTGAGCCGAAGCCGTCCGAGGAGGCGAAGCAGGACAAGCCAGGCTTCTTCAAGCGCGTGTTTGGTGGGGCGGACACGCCCGAGGTGAAGGCTGCAGCCAATACCCAGGCCAAGGCTGGCTGACTGTTCGACAGTGTCGGCCTGTTTGCAGCCTGAAGGCCGGCACTGCAACCCCAGCGCTCCGACTATCGTTAATGTTTTCTTAATGGTGAGCCAACAGAATAAATATCGGATTCCTCGATAATCCGAAGCAATTTTTTCCGCTTTTCTTCGATACGTTTCGCGTTAGTCTGTGCACAGCTTTCACGGGGAAACACGCAACATGCAACTGCGCAATTCACCTTCTCGCTATGGCGTGGTCAGCATCATCCTGCACTGGGGTGTGGCGCTGGCAGTCTTCGGCCTGTTTGGCCTGGGCCTGTGGATGGTCGGCCTCGACTACTACAGCCCCTGGCGCAAGGCCGGCCCGGACCTGCACAAGAGTATCGGCCTGGTGCTGCTGGCGGTGATGCTGCTGCGAATGCTCTGGCGTTTCATCAGCCCGCCACCACCGGCTCCGGTCAATCATGGTGCACTCACTCGCCTGGCGGCCAAGTTGGGTCACCTGGTCCTGTACTTTGGGCTGTTTGCGGTGATGGTTGCCGGTTACCTGATTTCCACTGCCGACGGGGTCGGCATTCCGGTGTTTGGCCTGTTCGAAGTGCCGGCACTGATCAGCGACCTGCCCGACCAGGCAGATGTGGCGGGTGTGGTTCATTTGTGGCTGGCCTGGGGCTTGGTGATTTTCGCCGTGCTGCATGCCCTTGCCGCGCTCAAGCACCATTTCATCGACCGTGACGCGACCCTGATTCGCATGCTGGGCCGCAAAGCTTGACTCTCAACCTCAATTACACAGGAAGGAACAGGATGTTGAAAAAGACTTTTGCCGCTCTGGCGCTCGGTACCGCTCTGCTCTCTGCTGGCCAGGCCATGGCTGCCGAGTACAAGATTGACAAGGAAGGCCAGCACGCGTTCGTTGACTGGAAAATCAGCCACCTGGGCTACAGCTTCATCCACGGTACCTTCAAGGATTTCGACGGCAATTTCAGCTGGGACAGCGCCAAGCCTGAAGCCAGCAAGATTAGCGTCGACTTGAAAACCGCCAGCCTGTGGTCGAACCACGCCGAGCGTGACAAGCACATCGCCAGCGCCGACTTCCTCGACGTGAAGAAGTACCCAGACGCCAAATTCGTCTCCACCAGCGTCAAGTCGACTGGCGACAAGACGGCTGACGTGACTGGCGACCTGACCATGCACGGTGTCACCAAGCCGGTGACGTTCAAGGCTACCTTCAACGGTGAAGGCAAGGACCCATGGGGTGGTGAACGCGCTGGCTTCAACGCCACCACCACGCTGAACCTGAACGACTTCGGCATCAAAGGCCCAGGTGCCACTTCGCAGACCCTGGACCTGGATATCAGTGTTGAAGGTGTGAAGCAGAAGTAATTTCTGCCAGCTGAAGACCGAGGGGGCCGCTTTGCGGCCCTATCGCGACACAAGGCCGCTCCTGTAGAGAATTTCTTGATCTCTGCAGGAGCGGCCTTGTGTCGCGATAGGGCTGCGAAGCAGCCCCCTCGGCATTTCCATCAGCCCTTGCGGGTCAGCAGCGCCGGGCGCTCACCACGTGGGCGGCTTGGCAGGTCATCCAGTTGCTCAGGCGTCGGGAAGCGGTCCAGCTTGGACTCCTTGCGAATGATCACTGGCTGTTTTTCCGGCTGACGCGGGTTGCGCAAGGCCGGCTCTTGCCGGGCAGCATCGTCACGCGCAGGGCGACCACGGCCACCGCCGCCATCACGACGGGTACCGCCACCGTTGTTGGCGCGGGGCGGGCGTTTTTCTCCGCCACCACTGCGTGGCTGGCCGCCATTGCGGGCTTGGCCCTGGCCGCCAGCGTTGCTGCGTTGGCCATTGCCTTGCCCCTGACCTTGGCCAGTACCCCCCGGGCGGCGGTTGCGGCCCTGGTTCTTGCCCTGGTAAGGGCTGACATAGTCGGCGCGGTTACCGAAGTTATCGAGTTCGTCGTCCAGGAACTCTTCCGGGTCGCGGTCTGCCGGCGGCTTCGGCACGCTGTTATTGCTGGCCTGCTGCGGGCGTGGTTTCTTGTCACGCGGCTTGCGCGGTTGCTGCTTGTCGCCGCTCTTTTCCTTGTCGTCCGGCTTGGCCGCAGCTTGCTGCCTGGCTTTGCCTTTGTCCTTGCCTTTGTCCTTGCGGCCGCCGTTGGTGTCTTTACCACCTTCGCCACGGGCTTGCTGGTTGCGGCCACCGCGGCCGTTATTCTGCGGGCGCTCGCGTGCTTCGGGCTTCTCGGCTTCTACCTGGCTGGCGTCGAAGCCCATCAGGTCGCCATCCGCGATGCGCTGCTTGGTCACCCGCTCGATGCTCTTGAGCAGCTTCTCTTCATCTGGCGCGACCAGGGAAATAGCTTCGCCCGAACGACCGGCACGGCCGGTACGGCCGATGCGGTGGACGTAGTCTTCCTCGACATTCGGCAGCTCGAAGTTGACAACATGGGGCAACTGGTCGATGTCCAGGCCGCGGGCAGCGATGTCGGTGGCGACCAGTACGCGCACGCTGTTGGCCTTGAAGTCGGCCAGCGCCTTGGTGCGGGCGTTCTGGCTCTTGTTGCCGTGGATCGCGGCGGCGGTCAGGCCTTGCTTTTCCAGGTACTCGGCCAGGCGGTTGGCGCCATGCTTGGTTCGGGTGAACACCAACACCTGTTCCCAGGCGCCCAGGGTGATCAGGTGCGCCAGCAAGGCACGCTTGTGGCTGGCAGGCAGGCGATATACCCGCTGCTCGATACGCTCGACGGTGGTGTTCGGCGGGGTGACCTCGATACGCTCCGGGTTGTGCAGGAGCTTGTCGGCGAGGTCGGTGATGTCCTTGGAGAAGGTGGCCGAGAAGAGCAGGTTCTGGCGCTTGGCCGGCAGGCGGGCGAGGACCTTCTTGACGTCGTGGATGAAGCCCATGTCGAGCATGCGATCGGCTTCATCCAGTACCAGGATTTCCACGTGGGCCAGGTCGACCTTGCCTTGGCCGGCGAGGTCGAGCAGGCGGCCTGGGCAGGCGACCAGCACATCAACGCCTTTGGCAATGGCCTGGATCTGCGGGTTCATGCCAACGCCGCCGAAGATGCAGGCGCTGACCAGTGGCAGGTCACGGGCATAGACCTTGAAACTGTCATGGACCTGGGCTGCCAGTTCGCGGGTCGGTGTCAGGACCAGAACGCGAGGCTGGCGCGGGCCGTGGCGCTGTGATTTGTCGGGATGGCCGGCCGGGAACAGGCGCTCGAGAATCGGCAGGGCGAAGCCGCCGGTTTTACCCGTACCTGTCTGTGCGGCAACCATCAGGTCGCGGCCTTGCAACACGGCGGGAATTGCCCGCTGTTGCACGGGGGTCGGCTGGGTGTAGCCCGCAGCCTCGATAGCGCGGACAAGAGCCTCGGAGAGACCGAGGGAAGCAAAGGACATGGGCGATCCTGTTCTCGTGTGGGCTGGGCCCGTTGGGATGTTCTGCCTGGCGCGACGGGCATCGGTGGAATGCGATCGCGTCCGGTCCAGCTGGGCTTTCACTGCACATCCGGGAAACGGAGGCTGGACGCAAAGGAGCGTCGGTGCCGATCGGGATGCCTGTTGCGAGGCCGAGCGTCCGGGCGTGAGCCGGGCGGGAAGGCCCGAGTATAACAGAGCTATCGCGCTGTGCTGCTTTCCTGCTGCTCAACGGCGTTGAGAATGTTTCCGGTGTCGCTTGTGTAGCGGTTGCTGATCGCTGCATAGGCCGGTTCCTGCTTGAACCGCTGCAGCTCTTCGGCAAAGGCCAGAGCCAGTGCCTCCCGGCCGGGTTTGCGCACTAAACCCAGGTACTGTGACTGATGGCTTACTACCAGCGGCAACTCTTCGACTTGCCGCTGCAAGCCAAGTTGGTGAAGCAGGTAATGGCCAACCCTGCGATCGGTGATCGCCAGATCGATGCGGCCCAGCATCAGCTTGCCGAAGTTGGCTTCGAGGGTAGGCGCGGCTTCGCGCTTGAAGTAAGAGGCCTCGCTGAACGCGGTGCCATAGGTATAGCCGGGCGATGTGCCGACGGTAAGGCCAGAAAGGTCTTTCAGCTGGGTGACCGCATGACGACGTGCATGAGCCTGAAACAAGACGAATTCGACCTCTGACATGGGCTCGGGGGCATATACCAGGTAGGGCTGGCGCGACTCGATCATGAAGATGTCGAGGATACCGTCGGCCAAACCTTGCTCGACCATCGCCAGGCAGCGCTTCCACGGCAGGAACTGCCATTCCACCTCGACCCCCAGGCGCTTGAAGACCTGAGTGGTAACCTCGTAGTCGATACCGCGTGGCTGGCCTTCATGCTGATACACGTAGGGCGCCCAGTCATCGGTCACCAGACGCAGTCGCTCGCCCAGAGCCAACGGGCTCAGGCTGGCGAGCAGCAGGATCCAGAACAGACGGGCGATATGTGGCATGGCCGGAGATTACGCGTTCGGCCGGTGTACGGTAAAGGCATGCACGATCGATGCGGGAGCGGGCGTGCCCACGAACACCGGCGAAGCCGGTGCCAACTATCGGGTTGCGCTCTTCGCGGGCACGCCCGCTCCCACAACCGCGCAAGACAATGAATTTTGCGGGCACATCAGGATTGAGTGGTTCGCAGCAGATGCGCCTCGATATCCTTGCGCCGCTCGCCCAGCGATAGCCGCAACCCTGGATGGCGCAGGCACTGACGCAGCCGCTCGGGCTCCATGTAGCCATGGCGGTCGTAGAGGTTTTCCAGAGCCTTGTCCCACCAGGCGGACGCGCAGGCGCGGTCGAACTCATTGGGGTAGGGGTAGCAGCCATAGAGCAATTCGCGGGCAAACTGGCGCTCGTGGCTGGGCAGGGTCAGGCTCAGCGCCTTGTAACCCAGACGGTGCAGGGTTGGTGGCCGCGGCAGTTGGTCGTTGACCCGCGCAACGTCCGCCAGGGCCGAGGGGCTGAGTGGGTCGTGGTCGTGCTTGCGCAGCCAGGCCTGGATCTTGGCGCGGAACTGCGCCTTGCGGCTCCAGTAGTGATGGATGACATCGGTGCACTCGGCCAGCTCCAGGTTGCGGTAGGCCGCCACTGCCAGGCAGAACTCCTCAAGGGTATAGGCCTCACGCGCCAAGGGGTAGAATTCGTCCATCATGGCGATGGAGCGGTCGAGGGTGCCGCAGTCCTCGGCAGTGAGGCCGATAACGCCGGAGTTGACGAGCGGCATCTGGCAGTCGGCCAGTCCCCGGGACTCGAGAATGGCCAGCAGGTTCTTGTACAACAGGCACTTCTGGTCAGCGCCGTAGCGCGCGCCGATGGCGTTGCACAGCAGGCGGTTGGGCGCCACACGGGCGAACAGATGCAGCGGCGAAGTGCGGAAAAAGGTGTCTGTGTCGATCAGCACTGCCAGTGGGTGTTCCTGCAGTACCCGGCGCAACAGCACATGCTTGCTGCGAAAGTGATAACCGTGCGGGGCGTTCCATGCCTGGCGCGTGGCCTCGTCCAGCAGGTGGACGGTGACGGGCAGCTTGGCGTAGGGCTGCGCATTGTCGGTGTAGACCTGGATGTCCATGGCCTCGCCGGCTGCACTGCCCAACTGGGCGAGGGCGCTGACGATGCTGAAGCAGGCTTCCTGATGGTAGGTTGCCGGGCCGAAAGCCAGATATACAAGCTGTGGGCGCGAAGGTTGGGGACGCTGCATGGCAGGCAAGACCTGTTTAACCCGAAAATGAATAAGGCTTTAGTCTATGACCAAAGCCTTAAGCATTTCTTAAGCAGACTTTGCCAAAAGATTTCAGCGCGGCAGCTTCAGGTTGTTCCAGATCGCCAGGCTCGGTTCGGCCTGGTTCAAGGTATAGAAGTGCAGGCCCGGTGCGCCGCCTTGCAACAGCTGTTCGCACATGCGGGTAATCACTTCTTCGCCGAAGGCCTGGATGCTGGCGGTGTCGTCGGCATAGGCCTCCAGCTGCTTGCGGATCCAGCGCGGGATCTCGGCGCCACAGGCATCGGAGAAGCGGGCCAGCTTGCTGTAGTTGGTGATCGGCATGATGCCCGGTACCACCGGAATGTCCACGCCCAGCTTCTGTGCGCGCTCGACGAAGTAGAAGTAGCTGTCGGCGTTGAAGAAGTACTGGGTGATGGCGCTGTCGGCACCGGCCTTGACCTTGTGCACAAAGTTGGCCAGGTCGGCCTCGAAGTTGCGCGCCTGCGGGTGCATTTCCGGGTAGGCAGCGACTTCCAGGTAGAAGTGGTCAGCGGTTTCCTGGCGGATGAATTCGACCAGCTCACTGGCGTAGCGCAGTTCACCACTGGCCATGCCCATGCCCGACGGCAGGTCGCCACGCAGAGCGACGATGCGTTTGATGCCGGCGGCCTTGTACTCGGCCAGCAGGGCGCGCAATTCGGCCTTGGTATCGCCCACGCACGACAGGTGCGGCGCGGCAGGGATCTTCACTTCGCTTTCCAACTGCAGCACGGTATTGAGCGTGCGGTCGCGGGTCGAGCCACCGGCACCGTAGGTGCAGGAGAAGAAGTCCGGGTTATAGGTGGCCAGCTGGCGGGCAACGCCCATCAGCTTTTCGTGACCGGCGTCGGTCTTGGTCGGGAAGAACTCGAAACTGTAGCGGCGTTCTTGTGACATCAGGCGTTCCTCTGGCAACAAGCGTCTTGCGGCAAGCTGCAAGTAAAAGCCAGATCGGTGATGGCCGGTCTGGCTTGGGCGTCGTTCAAGATCTGTGTTTCCGGAGCTGCAAGTGGCAATGGCGCGGACCGCCTTTGCTTGCCGCTTAGTAGCGGTAGGCGTGCGGCTTGAACGGGCCTTCGACGGTCACGCCGATGTAGTCGGCTTGCTGCTTGGTCAGCTGGGTGACCACGCCGCCGAAGCCGCGGACCATTTCCAGGGCCACTTCTTCGTCGAGTTTCTTCGGCAGCACTTCAACGGTCAGGCGCTCGGCTTTCTTTTCGGCCGGCAGGTCAGCGAACTTCTGCTCGAACAGGAAGATCTGTGCCAGAACCTGGTTGGCGAACGAACCGTCCATGATGCGGCTTGGGTGGCCAGTGGCGTTGCCCAGGTTGACCAGGCGGCCTTCGGCCAGCAGGATCAGGTAGTCGTCGTTTTGCGGGTCGAAGCTGCCAGCGCCGGTACGGTGGATCTTGTGAACCTGCGGCTTGACCTCTTCCCAGGCCCAGTTCTTGCGCATGAAGGCGGTGTCGATTTCGTTGTCGAAGTGGCCGATGTTGCAGACTACGGCACGCTTTTTCAGGGCCTTGAGCATGTTGGCGTCGCAGACGTTGACGTTACCGGTGGTGGTCACGATCAGGTCGATCTTGCCCAGCAGGGCCTTGTCGATGCTGGCTTCGGTGCCGTCGTTGATACCGTCGATGAACGGCGAGACCAGCTCGAAGCCGTCCATGCAGGCTTGCATGGCGCAGATCGGGTCAATTTCGGAGACCTTGACGATCATGCCTTCCTGGCGCAGGGACTGGGCCGAGCCCTTGCCCACGTCACCGTAGCCGATCACCAGGGCCTGCTTGCCCGACAGCAGGTGGTCGGTACCACGCTTGATGGCGTCGTTCAGGCTGTGACGGCAGCCGTACTTGTTGTCGTTCTTGCTCTTGGTGACCGAGTCGTTGACGTTGATCGCCGGGACTTTCAGCTCGCCCTTGGCCAGCATGTCCAGCAGGCGGTGCACGCCGGTGGTGGTCTCTTCGGTCACGCCGTGCACGCGGTCCAGTACCTGCGGGTACTTCTTGTGCAGCAGTTCGGTCAGGTCACCACCGTCGTCGAGGATCATGTTGGCGTCCCATGGCTGGCCATCTTTCAGGATGGTCTGCTCCAGGCACCACTCGTACTCTTCTTCGGTTTCACCTTTCCAGGCGAACACCGGGATACCGGCGGCGGCGATCGAGGCGGCGGCCTGGTCTTGAGTCGAGAAGATGTTGCAGGACGACCAGCGCACTTCGGCACCCAGGGCAACCAGGGTTTCGATCAGCACGGCGGTCTGGATGGTCATGTGGATGCAGCCCAGGATCTTTGCACCCTTGAGCGGTTGCTCGGCCAGGTACTTGCGACGCAGGCCCATCAGCGCAGGCATTTCCGATTCGGCAATGATGGTTTCGCGACGGCCCCAGGCGGCCAGGGAGATGTCGGCGACTTTGTAATCGGTAAAACCAGCAGGCATGTTTGCAGCGCTCATGAGAGCCTCCATTCGTAATGTGCGAATGGGCGCCGTTGTGCGTTAAGCGCTCGCGGGAGCGAGCAACGCCCCATCCGAGCCTGACAGGCCTAGCCTGCTGCAGCGCCCCTCGGACAGGTGGCGGGCATGGCACCGCTGTGGGCAACCATGTAAAACGGCGCAGATTATAGCTGCCCCCGTCGGCTTGCCCAAGGTTTTCCGTCGATTAATCGCGACGATAGTCGATGTTCAATGGAGCGAAGGCAGCCGCTCTGCCATCATTGCTACACGTTAGCCAAGCAGGTCAGGAGTACAGATGAACTTTCACACCCGCAAGTGGGTTAAACCCGAAGACCTCAACCCCAATGGCACCCTGTTCGGTGGCAGCCTGTTGCGTTGGATCGATGAAGAGGCGGCGATCTACGCCATCGTCCAGCTGGGCAACCAGCGTGTGGTGACCAAGTACATGTCGGAAATCAACTTCGTCAGTGCTTCGCGCCAGGGCGACATCATCGAGCTGGGCATTACAGCCATCGAGTTCGGCCGCACCTCGATCACCCTCAAGTGCGAAGTGCGTAACAAGATCACCCGCAAGAGCATTCTGACTGTCGACAAGATGGTGTTCGTCAATCTGGGTGAGGATGGCTTGCCGGCAGCCCATGGGCGCACCGAGATCAAGTACGTGCAGGACCAGTTCCCGGATTCGGCAGTCGAATAGTTCCTGGTTG
>NZ_JBICKE010000032.1:0-37832 GCF_043103865.1 Pseudomonas sp. yb_5 | reverse complement strand
CCAGACCACCAGACCCTGCGCCTCACATCCTAACCAAGGTCAGGTTGCAGCTCCGCGTCACGCACCAAGCGTTCAAGCGCGACCAGGTCCGGCACCCGCGCCACCTGCTCGCCCACCTGCACCGCCGCCAACTCCAGCCTGCCCAGCGCTACATCCACGTAGTTCAGCTGGCTGTCGAGCTTGCACGAGCGCGGAATGCCCTGCAGCAACAGCGCCAGGTACCGCAAACCGGTATCGCCCAAGGCATTGAGCACCACCACGCGAGCCCGCTCCCCGCACGGCGTCTCACCACCGCACGCGGCCTCGAAACCGATCAACGGCAGGCGTTGCTGGCGCCAGTCGATCCACCCCAGGTGCCAGGCGGGGTCGCCGTGCTGGCACACCAGGTTACGCTGCCCGCTCAACTCGGCCACCGCCACGTTGGGCAACACCAGCGTGCGGTCCCCCATCGGCAGCAACAGCCCGGTCAGGCTACTGCGCTGGCCGGAAATCAATTCAAGCATGGGTTTGGCTCCAATGGGCAATGCTCTGCAACAGCAGCGATTCCTGGTACGGCTTGCCCAGGTATTCGTTGACGCCGATGGCCATGGCGCGGTCCCGGTGCTTCTGCCCGGTGCGCGAGGTGATCATGATAATCGGCAAGTCTTTGAGCCGTGCGTCACGGCGGATGCGTGTGGCCACCTCGAAGCCGTCCATCCGCGGCATCTCGATGTCCAGCAATAACACGTCGGGCCGGTGCTCTTCCAGCAGGGCCATGGCATCGACGCCATCCTTGGCCGTGAGCACGCTCATGCCGTGGCGCTCCAGCAGGCGGCTGGTCACCTTGCGTACGGTCACCGAATCGTCCACCACCATGACCAGCAAGGCACGGCGCGGTGCCGGGCCAAGCAACTGGCGTTGGCTGCCGCCACCGGGCAGGCGGGCCAGCCGTCGCTGCTGGCCGCGCAGCTGGCCCAGCAGGTCAAGAATCAGTACCACCCGGCCATCGCCTAGCAGTGTCGCCCCCGATAGCCCGGCAACCGCAGCAAACTGCGGCCCCAGGCTTTTCACCACGATCTCGCGGCTGGGCGACAGGCTATCGGCCTGGATGGCGAACGACTGCTCCTTGGAATGCACCAACAGCACCGGCAACGGTACGCTCTGCCCCAGCAGCGCCGGGCGCGGCAGGCCTTGCAGCAATTCACCCAGGTAGCGCAGCTCGTATTCGTGGCCGGCATACACATAGCGGGGCGAGTCCAGCTGGTAGCACGCCGCAAGTTCGGCAGGTGGCACGCGGACGATGCCCTCGATGGTATTGAGCGGAATGGCGTATTGCTCTTCGCCCAGGTGCACCATCAGCGCACGGTTGATCGACACGGTGAACGGCAGGCGGATCAGAAAGCGCGCCCCTTTGCCCTGTGCCGACTCGATACTCATCGAGCCCCCCAGTTGCTTGACCTCCTCGTGCACCACATCCATGCCCAGCCCGCGCCCGGAAATCTGGGTGATCTTTTCGGCGGTGGAAAAGCCTGGCCGCAGGATGAACTGCAGGATCTCGTGGTCACTCAACTGCGCCTGCGGGTCCAGCAGGCCGCGCTTGATAGCCTTGTGCCGCACCGCTTCCAGTGGCACGCCGGCACCATCATCCGTCATTTCGATGACGATATCGGCGCCTTCATGCAGCAAATTCAGGTGAATGGTGCCCTGCTCCGGCTTGCCGGCGGCCAGGCGCATTGCGCGGCTTTCCAGGCCGTGGTCAACGGCATTGCGCAGCATATGCTCCAGCGGCGCCACCATACGCTCCAGCACGCTGCGGTCCAGTTCACCCTCGGCATTGCCAACTACCAATTCCACCTGCTTGCCCAGCTCGCTGGCCACCTGACGCACCACGCGCTGCAAGCGCGGCACCAGCCGTTCGAACGGCACCATCAGGGTGGCGGTCAGGCCCTCCTGCAACTGGCTGTTCACCCGCGCCTGCTGTTGCAGCAGGCTGTACGCCTCCTGAGCACGCTGAGCCAGGGTTTCCTTCAGATCCAGCAGGTCCGAGGCAGACTCGAAGAGGGCCCGTGACAGCTGCTGCAGCTGGGAGTGGCGGTCCATTTCCAGAGGGTCGAAGTCGTCATAGGCATCGCCTTCGAACTGCTGCCGGCTGGAGATTCGTCCCTGGGTCTCCACATCCAGACGCAGCAACTGATCGCGCATGCGCTCAAGTGTGGTTTCCATCTCGTTGAGGGCGAACTGCGCGTCGTTGACCTGCTGCTCGATGCGCCCACGGATGATCGAGTGCTCGCCGGCCAGGTTACCCAGGTCGTCGAGCAGCTCGGCGTCGACCTTGACCATGTCACCCGGTGCCCGCTCTGGCGCTGCTGCCGGTGCTTCGGCGGTTGCAGCTTCTGGCGGTCCCTGGCCCGCGGCACTGTCTGTCAGTGCTGCACTGCTGAAGTTGCGAATGTAGTCGATCAGCGCCGTAGCGGCATGCAACGGCTGCCCCAGGCGGACGGCGTCAAGCATATGCGCCAATCGGTCGTGGCAGTTCTGCAGCAGGGCGAACAGTGGCGCGCTTGGCGGCAATCTGCCGGCAGCCAGCAGCTCGTAGAGAAACTCCAGTTCGTGGGCCAGGTCACCGATCGGGGTAATTTCGACCATGCGCGCCACGCCCTTGAGGGTGTGCAGGTCGCGCATCAGGTTGTCCACCTCGACGCTGCTGCGCGGGTCGGCCTGCCATCGTGCCAAGGCCGCCGCGGCGCTTTCGACGATGTCCGAGCTTTCTTCCAGGAACACTTCCAGCAGCTCTTCGCCGGGGCTTTCCGGCGCCTCGGCAAGCGGCCCGGCCACCTCCGGTTGCAACGGCGGGTGTGGCAACCCCAGGGTATCGGACAGGTCCATGTCCGGGTGCAGTGGTGTGACCGTATCGATGCCCACCAGGCCGGTGGCATCTGGCGCCAGGGCCTGGTCCAGCAGGTTGCGCAGGCTGTCGACCAGCTCCGGGCGCGGCGGAATATCCTGCCCGGCGGCCACTTCGTCGAGCATGTCCAGCAGGGTCTCATGGGCCCGCTGCGCCTGGCTGAAGAAGCGGGCATCGGCAGGCAGGCTGCCCTCCTCCACAGCGCCATACAAGTCCAGCAACGCCTCGCACACCTCATCCATCTGCCACAGATCGGCCAGGTGCGCGGCATGCCCCAGGGTGGTCATCTGGTCGAGCAGGTTATCCAGTGCGTCACGCTGGGCGGGCTGTTGCTGCCAACGCGACAACAACGTCTCTGCATCGAGCAGAATGTCCATGGCCTGCGCCAGGAAGCTGGCGACCAACTGCGGATCATGCTTGCGGCGGCCGGCATGGTGCGGGTCTTCATGCAGGCTGGCCAGGCGGCCGTCCACTGCCTGGCCGACCTGTTCGATCAGTTCCGCGGCGCCGGGGATGGCGGCCAGTGGCGTGCTATCGAGTTGCGCCAAGCCCAGATGGAACAACGAGCGCGCAGCTTCCAGCCACTCCATCTCGGCCATTTGCAGTGGCAGTTGATGCCCCTTGTACTCACGGGCCAGGCGGTCGAAGGCAGTGGCCAGTTCAGCGATCGGCATCACCCCGGCCATGGCGGCACTGCCTTTGAGCGTGTGCAAGGCACGCTGCAAGTCATCGCTGACCGGCGTGTCGTGGCCACCGGCGCTTTGCAGATAAACCTCAAGACTGGCCAGATGCCCCTGCGCCTCGGTGCGAAAAATGCCCAGCAACTGCGGATCGAGGCCATCGACACCGGTAGCCGCCGGGGCATCGTTTTCGGCCAGGCTGTGCAGGTGCCCGGCCAATTGCTCGATTTCAGTCAGTTGCGGCAGTTGGCCGGCAGCAAAGTCGGCCAGCAGGTCAGGCAGGTGGACGAACACCTGCTGCAGCGCTACAGCCCCTTCCGGGCTGAGCACGCTGCGGCCCTCGAGTACCCGGTTCAGCAGGTGCTCGGCGCCCCAGGCCAGTTCAGCCACCGCCTCTGCATGTACCATGCGGCCGCTGCCTTTGAGTGTATGCAGCGCGCGACGCACTTCGCCCAGTGCCTCGCGTTGCTGGTTGTCGGCACGCCAGCGCAACCAGTGGCGCTCGATTTCCGGCAGCAGTTCGCCCGCCTCGTCCAGGAACACTTCACGAAGCTCGTCATCGATGCCATCGCCACTGCCGTCCTGGTCTGGGTTGGCCCCGACCACCGCGCACGGCACACCCAGTGCCGCCAAGCTGGCCCGTGCCATCTCGATAAAGGGTTGGCCATCGGCCAGCGGGTCGGCCGCCCGCCATTGCAGGTAGCATTCGGCAGCACTCAGTGCCTCGGCCAAGTGCGTCAGCTCATCAATCGGCGGCTCTTCCTCCAGGTGCTGCAACCAACGCTGCACATAGCTTGCGCAGCCGACAAACAGCTCGGCCACGGCGGGCAGCATCAACATGGCCAGCGCCCCGCGGATCTGCTGCAACAGCCCCGGCAAGGGCTGCAGGCGTTGCCGGGGCCAGTCGGACTCCAGGTAATCGCCGATCAGATCCTTGGCCTGCTGCAACACGTTCAGCGACTCATTCAGCACCAACTGGCGTATCTCAGCCAGGTCCGAGCCCGGCAAATTGCCTTGGCCGTTTTCCTCCAAAGGGCCGACCATGCCGTTCAGGGAGGCTTCCACGTACAACAGAGCCCCCGCCACATCCATCAACACCGCGTCGTCCACCGCCCGCTCGCCCTGAGCCAATGCCTGCAACGCCAGCACCTGGTCGATGATCACCCGCCGCGGTTGCTGAAAGCCCAGAACCGCCAGGGTGTCAGCCACGTGGCGCAACGGGGCCAGCAGCGCATCGAGCTGCTCGCGGTGCTGACGGTCGCCGCGCCCGAACTGGTCCAGGCGCTCCTTGATGCGCATCAAGTCATCGCACAGTGCAGTCACCACCGAACGCAGCGCATCGCGCCCCGACCCGGCCTGCAGTTGGTCACGCCAGTTGCCCAGCGACAAGTCGAGGTTGGCAAGGTCATCGTCACCCGCGAAGCGTTGGGCGGCACCGGTCATCAGGCTGGCCTGGGCCAGCGGTTCCTCCCCACGGCAGGCACGCAGCTGGTTGAGCAACGGCAGCATCACCAGCGGCAGGTCGTGGCGGGCACCGCGCAACCGCTCCAGGTACGAGGGCAACTGCTCCAGGCCGCGGAACAATGCACCCAGGCAATCACCCCGGGGGCTGACCTGGCCATCGGCCAAAGCCTTGGCAAACAGCTCCAGCTCCTCGGCCAGGCGCGTGGCGCCGCGCAGTTCGAGCATGCGCAGGCAGCCGTGCACCTGATGCAGGTTGTCGACCACGAAAGCCATCATCGAAAGGTCGCCCGTCTCGCCGGCAAAGCGCTCCAGCGCCTGCCTTGCCTGGCCCAGGCAATCGAGAATGGCGGCCTTGGTCCAGGCCAGTGCCACTGTTTCGTGACGCTCGGGGCTTACTGCAGACGCCATGGTCACTATTCCTCAACGCGGCTCGGTAGGTGGCGGCAGGGTGAATCCGGACACCGAACGGCGCATCTCGCTGGCCATGCGGGCCAGGTGGCGGATGCTGTCGGCGGTGGCACCAGAGCCGGCGGAGGTCTGCGCGGTAATCTGCTGGATCACCGCCATGGTGTGGGAGATCTGCCCGGCCGACGAAGTCTGCAACTGGGCAGCGTCAGAGATGCTGTGGATAAGGTCGGCGAGGTTCTGCGATACCCCTTCGATCTCGGCCAACGCCACCCCGGCATCCTGGGCCAGGCGTGCGCCACGCACCACTTCGGCGGTGGTCTGCTCCATGGAGATCACCGCTTCGTTGGTATCGGCCTGAATGGTACGCACCAGCGCCTCGATCTGGCGGGTGGCAGACGATGAGCGCTCGGCCAGGCGCTGCACCTCGTCGGCAACCACGGCAAACCCGCGGCCGGCTTCACCGGCCAACGACGCCTGGATGGCGGCATTCAAGGCAAGAATGTTGGTCTGGTCGGCAATGTCGTCGATCAGGCTTACGATGTCGCCGATTTCCTGAGAAGACTCGCCCAGACGCTTGATCCGCTTGGCGGTGTCCTGGATCTGCTCGCGAATGTTGTCCATGCCGTCGATGGTGTTGTGCACCACCTCGTTGCCCTTGTTGGCGATGGCCACCGAACGCTCGGCCACCTTGGCCGATTCGTAAGCATGCGCCGAAACCCGGTCGATCGACTCGACCATGTCACCCACCGCCTCGGACGCCTCGCTGATCTGTGCGGCCTGGTGCTCGGAGGCCTTGGCCAGTTGCCGCGCGGTGTTCTGCGTGTCCTGCACGGCGGCCGCGACCTGCACTGCACTGTGGTTGATGGTGGCGACCAGATCGCGCAACTGGTCCACGGAATAGTTGATCGAGTCGGCAATGGCGCCGGTGAAGTCTTCAGTCACCGATACGGTCACCGTCAGGTCGCCATCTGCCAGCTCTTCGATTTCGTCGAGCAGGCGCATGATGGCCTGCTGGTTGCGTTCGTTCTTTTCTGCGGTCTCGCGTAGTTGGCGGTTGGTGGTACGCACCATGACCAGGCCGATAAGGATGATCGAGGCCAGCGCCAGCAGGCCCAAGGCATAGCCGCCAACGGTGTCGAGGGTACGACCGCCGGCCAGGTTCTCGAAACCGTTCGCCAGGTGTGAAGCTTCGTCGAGCAGGGTTTGCGACAGGCTGAAGATGTTGCCCGCAGCCTCCCGCACACGGAACAGTTCGGGCGAGGTTTCGAGGATTTCATCCACCGAACCGGCAACGAACTGGAACAACTCGGCGATTTCGGCCAGCCGTGCGCGGGCGTCGGCGTCTTCGACACGGGTTACCTGGATCGTCGTATTGCCATTGAGCATGCCCTCCAGCACCTGGCCAAAGCGCCCGGCGTCACGGCCGAAGGCATCGGCCGCCTGCGCGGCGCTGTCGTCACCCGCCAGGACGGTGTTGACCGAGCCAAGAATACGTTCGGCCAGCAACAGTTGGCGTTGGGCCACTGCAACCTGGCTGGCCGGGGCACCGCTCTGCAGCAGGATCTCGACCACTTTTTCGTATTCCACCTGCAGCTGCGGCACGGTCTCGGCCAGGGTCGCTGCCACCTGGTGCAGCGACAGCACGGTCTGCTCGCTGGCCAGGATGATGTCGGTGTTCTTGCGCAGGTTTTCCCAGTCGCGGCGTACCGATTCCATCTCGTCACGCACCGAAGGCGGCGCAGGCGGCAGGCCAGTGGACTTGTCACCCTGGCGCAGGTAGCCCCAGCGCTGTTCGAAATCATTGCGCGCATCCGACAGCAGCTTGAAGGCCAGGGCCTTGCCAGTGGCCGCCTCGGTGGCGTTCTTGGCGATACGCTGCGACAGCACGCGCAGCTCGCCGGCATGGCCAATGTACTGCTTGTCGTAGTTGGATTGGGTATTCAGGTAAGCAAAGTTGGCGAACAGCAAGATGATCGAAAGGATCAGTATCAGGAACAGCACGGTGATCTGCGCGATGCTGCGGGTACGTGGGCTCACGGTGGTGGCAGTGACGGGGGTGGCAGGCTTGTTCACGTTCGCAGGTCCTATAACGCCACATCGAGAAAGCCCGGCGCCTGGGCCAGGGCAAAGGGGCTGAAGATCGCCCAGTTACGTTCACGCGGAAAATACCCCTGCACAAAGCGTGCAGCGGCAGCGATCAGAGGCTGCGGCGGCGACAACTGCAGGCTGTCGAGGGCAAAGTGCTGAAGGCCCAGCACCTCGTCGACCAGCAAGCCGACGAACAGGTCGTCGTGATCCAGCACCAGCACTCGCCGCTGCTTGCCCGGTGCGGCGTGGCCCAGGCCGAAGAAGCAGCTCAGGTCCATCACCGGCAACAGCCGGCCACGCAGGTTGGCCACCCCGCATACCCATGGCTGCACGCCGGGGACGCGGCTACTGCGCGGTTCGCGCAATACCTCGGCCACTTCGCCCATGGGCGCGACGAACCACTGCCCGGCAATGCGAAAGCCAATGCCGCTCCACTGCTGCACGCGGTTGTCCTGCGGCGGCTGGTCGGCGACCAGCAGGCGGCAGCGCCGGTCGATGTCCAGCAACAACTCAAAGGCGGTCAGCGACGCGCCTTGCGGGCGGGTGGTCAAGCCCCCAGCACTTCTTTGAGTTTGGCGATCAGCGCCTCCTCTTCCACCGGTTTGGTCAGGAAGTCACGGGCACCCTGGCGCGTGGCCCAGATACGGTCGGTTTCCTGGTCCTTGGTGGTTACCACGATCACTGGAATAGCGCTGGTGTCCGGGTCCTTGCTGAGCTGGCGGGTGGCCTGGAAGCCATTCATGCCAGGCATGACGATGTCCATCAGCACCGCGTCGGGCTTGTCCTGCCGGGCCAGGGCCACGCCGTCGGCACCGTTGCTGGCCTTGAGCACCTGGTAGCCGTGCTTTTCCAGCCATTCGGTCAATCTGTACATCTCTGTCGGCGAGTCGTCGACAATCAGAACTCGGGCCATGCTGTTTCCCCATCAGGAAAGTAGGACCGCGCCATGGCGGGGGCTCGGTCAGGGTGCGTGTTGTTGAGGTGCGGCAAACCCGGGCACATGGGCGCGGATCGCGTCGAGCAGTTCTTCCTTGCTGAACGGTTTGGTCAGAAACTGATCGGAACCGACCACTCGGCCGCGGGCCTTGTCGAACAGGCCATCGCGGGACGACAGCAGGATAACCGGGGTGTCCTTGAAGGCACTGTTGTGCTTGATTACCGCGCAGGTCTGGTAGCCGTCCAGGCGTGGCATCAGCACATCGACGAAAATGATGCTGGGCTGATGGTCGACGATCTTGGCCAGGGCATCGAAGCCATCGCTGGCGGTGATCACCTCGCAGCCCGCTTCACCGAGCAACATCTGCGCGGTGCGGCGGATCGTGCGGGAATCGTCGATCACCATCACCTTCAGGGGTTGTTCCATAGACGCCTACCAATAGGATTGAAGCCGCAAGTTGCAAGCGGCAAGCTGCAAGAAAGCAGCTCGGCGCATGGATGCTCTTTTCTTGAGGCTTGTAGCTCAAGGCTTGCAGCTGCATTTTTAGCATACTCCGGGTGGCCATTCCATCTGCCGCGCCCCTTGACCGTCGGCGTTCGCGGCGCCACCCTGAGCCACTTTTCTTTCGATCCACCGCGGCCACCTGCCGCCAAGAGGACCCCCCATGAGCGTTCGCCTCGGCATTGTGATGGACCCCATCGCGTCCATCTCCTACAAGAAGGACAGCTCGCTGGCCATGCTGCTGGCCGCCCAGGCACGCGGCTGGAGCCTGTTCTACATGGAACAGCAAGACCTGTATCAGGGCGAAGGCAAGGCCCGCGCCCGCATGCGCCCGCTGAAGGTGTTTGCCGACCCGGCGCGCTGGTTCGAACTGGGCGAGGAGCAGGACAGCCCGCTGGCCGAACTGGACGTGATCCTGATGCGCAAGGACCCGCCCTTCGACATGGAGTTCGTCTATAGCACTTACCTGCTGGAACAAGCCGAGAACGACGGCGTACTGGTGGTAAACCGCCCGCAAAGCCTGCGCGACTGCAATGAGAAGATGTTCGCCACGCTGTTCCCTCAATGCACCACCCCGACCCTGGTCAGCCGCCGCCCGGACATCATTCGCGAATTCACCGCCAAGCATGCCGACGTGATCCTCAAGCCACTGGATGGCATGGGCGGTACGTCGATCTTCCGTCACCGGGCGGGCGACCCCAACCTGTCGGTGATCCTGGAAACCCTGACCGCACTGGGCACCCAGCAGATCATGGCCCAGGCCTACCTGCCGGCAATCAAGGACGGCGACAAGCGCATCCTGATGATCGACGGCGAGCCAGTGGACTATTGCCTGGCACGTATTCCGGCCAGCGGCGAAACCCGTGGCAACCTGGCCGCTGGCGGGCGTGGCGAAGCCCGCCCACTGACCGAGCGCGACCGCTGGATCGCCGCCCAGGTCGGCCCGACGCTGCGCGAGAAGGGCCTGCTGTTCGTTGGCCTGGACGTGATCGGCGACTACCTCACCGAAATCAACGTCACCAGCCCCACCTGCATCCGCGAAATCGATGCCGCCTACAACACCGATATCGGCGGCAAGCTGATGGATGCCATTGATCGCAAGCTCAAGGCACGCTGACAGCCAACGCGAAGTAAAGCCGTAGAGTGGGGTATGATGCCGGTCCTATTCGACTGAGCTGCTGCCCCGCCCTGCGGTTGCTGGATACCTGATGACGCTGCCCGCTGACGTCCCTGCCGACCTGCTGCCTCCCCGTGTTCGCCCTGCGGACCGGCTCGGCTTCACCCTGTTCCTGGCTGCGCTGGTGCACCTGGCGCTGATCCTCGGCGTCGGCTTCACCGTGGTCAAGCCTGCCGAAATCCGCCACACCATGGACATCACCCTGGCCACCTTCAAAAGCGAGAAACCGCCCGAGAAGGCTGACTTTCAGGCCCAGGACAACCAGCAAGGCAGCGGCACCCTGGACAAGAAGGCGGTGCCCAAGACCACCGAGCTGGCACCGTTCCAGGACAGCAAGATCAACAAGATCACCCCACCGCCTGCGGCCAGGCCCGAGGTGGTCCCACCCCCTCCTCCCAAAAAGTCGGCGGTGGTGACTACTGCGCCCAAGCCGCACAAGGTCGAACCCAAACCCAAGGAAAGCAAAGCACAGCCCAAGCCAGCCGCACCGGTGCCGGACTTCGACAGCTCGCAGCTGTCCAGCCAGATCGCCAGCCTGGAGGCAGAGCTGTCCAACGAGCAGCAGATGTACGCCAAGCGCCCGCGCATCCATCGCCTGAACGCCGCGTCGACCATGCGCGACAAGGGCGCCTGGTACAAGGAAGAGTGGCGCAAGAAGGTCGAGCGCGTGGGTAACCTGAACTATCCCGACGAAGCGCGCCGGCAGCAGATCTACGGCAACTTGCGCATGATGGTGTCGATCAACCGCGATGGCTCGCTGTACGAGGTGCTGGTGCTGGAATCATCCGGCCAGCCCGTGCTGGACCAGGCGGCGCAGCGCATCGTGCGGCTGGCGGCGCCGTTTGCACCGTTTACCGGGGACCTGGCCGAGTTCGACCGGCTGGAGATCATCCGCACCTGGCGCTTTGCCCGTGGGGACCGTTTGTCCAGTAACTGATTTTCTGCCTGTTCCGGCCCCTTCGCGGGCACGCCCCCTCCCACAGGTTGCTAACCGGCGCTGAAGCCTGTGGAGTACCGGTGGGAGCGGGCATGCCCATGAAGGAGCCGGCACAAGCGACACAAAGCCCACCTTGTCAGCCTCGCCACCTGGCGCCACACTATCCCCCATGAAAACCCTCGCACCGAGCTACCTCAAGCACCAGTTCCTGATCGCCATGCCGCACATGGCCGATCCGAACTTCGCCCAGACCCTCACGTACATCGTCGAGCACAATGAGCATGGCGCCATGGGCCTGGTGGTCAACCGACCACAGGAACTGAGCCTGGCCGACATCCTCGAGCAACTGCGCCCGGACGAAACGCCGCCGGCCAGCACCTTGCAGGTGCCGATCTACCAGGGGGGCCCGGTACAAACCGACCGCGGTTTCGTGTTGCACAGCAGCGAGTGCAGTTTCCAGGCCAGCGTGGCGCTGGAGGGGCTGTCGCTGACCACGTCACAGGACATATTGCTGGCTATCGCTGCCGGGGTAGGCCCTAAACAGAGCCTGATCACCTTGGGCTATGCCGGTTGGGAAGCGGGCCAACTGGAGGCGGAGCTGGCCGATAACGCCTGGCTGAACTGCCCGTTCGACCCGGACATTGTCTTCGGCATGGCCAGCGACCTGCGCCTGGAGGCTGCGGCCGCTAGCCTGGGGATCAACCTGCACCTGCTGACCAGCCAGGCGGGCCACGCCTGATGGCTGAACTACGCCTGCTGCTGGGCTTCGACTATGGCAGCAAACAGATTGGCGTGGCCGTCGGCCAGGTGATTACCGGCCAGGCCCGCGAACTGTGCACCCTGAAGGCGCAGAACGGCGTACCGGACTGGGCCCAGGTGGAAAAGCTGATTGCCGAATGGAAGCCAGATGCCATTGTCGTCGGCCTGCCGCTGAACATGGACGGCACGCCCAGCGAAATGAGCGCCCGCGCCGAAAAATTCGCCCGCCGCCTGAACGGCCGCTTCAACCTGCCCGTGCACACGCACGACGAGCGCCTGACCACCTTCGAGGCCAAAGGCGAGCGCATGGCCCGTGGCGGCCAGCGTGGCAGCTACCGCGACAACCCGGTCGATGCCATTGCCGCTGCCCTGTTGCTGCAAGGCTGGCTGGAGGCCAATACCTGATCATCTTTGCCGCCGGGCCCACCCGGCGCACCCTTCCGAGGAGCCCGCAATGAGCCTACCCAATCCCGCCGAGCTGATCCGGCAGATGGCTGTCGACCTTCGTGCCCACCTGGCGCGCCGGGCAATCACCGAGCCCCGTTACATCGGTATCCGCACCGGCGGCGTCTGGGTTGCCCAGGCCCTGCAGGAAGCCATGGGCGACACCAGCCCCATGGGTACTCTGGACGTATCGTTCTACCGCGACGACTTCAGCCAGAACGGCCTGCACCCGCAAGTGCGTCCGTCCGAGTTGCCGTTCGAAGTCGAAGGCCAGCACCTGGTGCTGGTGGACGACGTGCTGATGAGCGGTCGTACCATCCGCGCGGCGCTCAACGAACTGTTCGATTACGGCCGCCCGGCCAGCGTTACCCTGGTCTGCCTGCTGGACCTGGATGCCGGCGAACTGCCGATTCGCCCGAACGTGCTCGGCGCCACCCTGTCGCTGGCCGCCCATGAACGGGTAAAATTGACCGGACCCGCACCGCTCGCCCTCGAGCGCCAGGACCTCGCCTCCGCTTCCGCCCTTTAAGAGTCCCCCGCGATGACGCCAATCGACGCCAAGCGCCCGCTGCAGCTCAATGATCAGGGCCAGCTGCGCCACTTTCTCTCGCTTGACGGTTTGCCCCGCGAACTGCTCACCGAGATCCTCGACACCGCCGACTCCTTCCTGGAAGTCGGCGCCCGGGCTGTGAAAAAAGTCCCGTTGCTGCGCGGCAAGACTGTGTGCAACGTGTTCTTCGAGAACTCGACCCGTACCCGTACCACCTTCGAACTGGCAGCCCAGCGCCTGTCAGCCGACGTAATCAGCCTGAACGTGTCGACCTCCTCGACCAGCAAGGGCGAGACACTGTTCGACACCCTGCGCAACCTGGAGGCCATGGCCGCCGACATGTTCGTCGTACGCCACTCCGACTCCGGCGCCGCGCACTTCATCGCCGAGCACGTGTGCCCGGAAGTGGCCGTGATCAACGGCGGCGACGGCCGCCACGCGCACCCGACCCAGGGCATGCTCGACATGCTCACCATCCGCCGCCACAAAGGCAGCTTCGAGAACCTGTCCGTGGCCATCGTCGGCGACATCCTGCACTCGCGTGTGGCCCGTTCCGACATGCTCGCGCTGAAAGCACTGGGTTGCCCGGACATCCGCGTGATCGGCCCGAAAACCCTGATCCCGATCGGTATCGAGCAGTACGGCGTAAAGGTCTACACCGACCTCGCCGAAGGCCTGAAAGACGTCGACGTGGTGATCATGCTGCGCCTGCAGCGTGAGCGTATGGCCGGTGGCCTGCTCCCCAGCGAAGGCGAGTTCTACCGTCTGTTCGGCCTGACGACCGCACGCCTGGCCGCAGCCAAGCCTGACGCCATCGTCATGCACCCGGGCCCGATCAACCGTGGCGTGGAAATCGAGTCGGCGGTTGCCGACGGCAAGCACTCGGTGATCCTCAACCAGGTCACCTACGGCATCGCCGTGCGCATGGCCGTGCTGTCCATGGCCATGAGCGGGCAGAACGCGCAACGTCAATTCGACCAGGAGAACGCCCAGTGACCATCAGTATTCTCGGCGCCCGGGTCATCGACCCCAACAGCGGCCTGGACCAGGTCACCGACCTGCACCTGGACGGCGGCCGTATTGCCGCCATCGGTGCCGCACCGGCCGGTTTCAGCGCCAGCCGCACGATCCAGGCTGATGGCCTGGTCGCTGCGCCCGGCCTGGTCGACCTGGGCGTGTCCCTGCGCGAGCCGGGTTACAGCCGCAAAGGCAACATCGCCAGTGAAACCCGCGCGGCCGTTGCCGGTGGTGTCACCAGCCTGTGCTGCCCGCCGCAGACCAAGCCGGTGCTGGACACATCGGCAGTGGCCGAGCTTATCCTCGACCGCGCCCGCGAGGCGGCCAACAGCAAGGTCTACCCGGTTGGCGCCCTGACCAAGGGCCTGGAGGGCGAGCAACTGGCTGAGCTGGTGGCCCTGCGTGACACCGGTTGCGTAGCGTTTGGCAACGGCCTGAAGGAAATCCCCAACAACCGTACCCTGGCCCGTGCTCTGGAGTATGCCGCCACCTTCGACCTGACGGTGGTGTTCCACTCCCAGGACCGCGATCTGGCCCAAGGCGGCCTGGCCCACGAAGGAGCCATGGCCAGCTTCCTCGGCCTGCCAGGCATCCCGGAAAGCGCCGAAACCGTGGCCCTGGCGCGCAACCTGCTGCTGGTGGAACAAAGCGGCGTGCGTGCGCACTTCAGCCAGATCACCAGTGCCCGTGGCGCGCGGCTGATCGCCCAGGCCCAGGCCTTGGGCCTGCCGGTGACCGCCGATGTAGCGCTATACCAGCTGATCCTCACGGACGAGTCGCTGCGCGAGTTTTCCAGCCTGTACCACGTGCAGCCGCCACTGCGCACCGCTGCCGACCGTGACGGATTG
The DNA here is from genome assembly GCF_043103865.1 of Pseudomonas sp. yb_5. NCBI lineage: Bacteria > Pseudomonadati > Pseudomonadota > Gammaproteobacteria > Pseudomonadales > Pseudomonadaceae > Pseudomonas > Pseudomonas sp. yb_5. Next base: position 23,138 of record NZ_JBICKE010000032.1, on the reverse strand, counting down.
CGCGAGGCGGTGAAGTCGGGGGTGATCCAGGCGATCTCCAGCCACCACCAGCCGCACGAGCGCGACGCCAAGCTGGCCCCATTCGGCGCCACCGAGCCAGGTATCAGCAGCGTCGAGTTGCTGCTGCCACTGGCCATGACCCTGGTGCAGGACGGCCTGCTCGACCTGCCGACCTTGCTGGCCCGTCTGAGCAGCGGCCCGGCTGCCGCCCTGCGCCTGCCGGCCGGTGAGCTGAAAGTGGGTGGCGCGGCCGACCTGGTGCTGTTCGACCCGCAAGCGTCCACCGTTGCTGGCGAACAATGGTTCTCCCGTGGCGAGAACTGCCCGTTCATCGGCCACTGCCTGCCGGGCGCGGTGCGTTATACCTTGGTCGATGGCCACGTTTGCCACGAGGCCTGAGTAACATGCTTCGCGGGCACGCCCGCTCCCACAGGATCACCACAATTCCAAGGCATGTGGTAACCCTGTGGGAGCGGGCATGCCCGCGAATGCCTTCACATAGTCCCCCCGCCAAGCGCGACCATTCATCCCCCCCGGTTGAAATCCTTCCCCCCACCCCCATATGAGTCTGCATCAGGCACTTTCGCCCCGCTGCGTGGAGACTCTCCCCTTGACCACAATCGTTTCTGTCCGCCGTAACGGCAAAGTCGTCATGGGCGGCGACGGCCAGGTATCCCTTGGCAACACCGTGATGAAAGGCAACGCCAAGAAGGTGCGCCGCCTGTACCACGGCCAGGTCATCGCGGGCTTCGCCGGCGCTACCGCCGACGCTTTCACCCTGTTCGAGCGCTTTGAAGGTCAGCTGGAAAAACACCAGGGCCACCTGGTACGCGCCGCCGTCGAGCTGGCCAAGGAATGGCGTACCGACCGCTCCCTGAGCCGCCTGGAAGCCATGCTGGCCGTGGCCAACAAGGATGCATCCCTGATCATCACCGGCAACGGTGACGTGGTCGAACCCGAAGATGGCCTGATCGCCATGGGTTCCGGCGGTGCCTATGCCCAGGCCGCAGCCCGTGCCCTGCTGAACAAGACCGACCTCTCGGCCCGCGAAATCGCCGAGACCGCCCTGAACATCGCCGGCGACATCTGCGTGTTCACCAACCACAACCTGACCATCGAGGAGCAGGACCTGGCCGACTGATTCAGCTGTTCTGGCGCCCCTTCCCGATGAAGGGGCTTTTCCACGCTGACTCACCTGCCCAAGGACCGTATTGATCATGTCCATGACCCCCCGCGAGATCGTCCACGAACTCAACCGCCACATCATCGGCCAGGACGACGCCAAGCGCGCCGTGGCCATTGCCCTGCGCAACCGCTGGCGGCGTATGCAGCTCCCTGCCGAGCTGCGTGCCGAAGTCACCCCCAAGAATATCCTGATGATCGGCCCTACCGGCGTCGGCAAGACCGAAATCGCCCGCCGGCTGGCCAAACTGGCCAACGCGCCGTTCCTCAAGGTCGAGGCCACCAAGTTCACCGAAGTGGGCTACGTGGGCCGCGACGTCGAGTCGATCATCCGTGACCTGGCCGATGCCGCGCTGAAGATGTTGCGCGAGCAGGAAATCATCCGCGTGCGCCACCGCGCCGAAGACGCCGCCGAAGACCGCATCCTCGACGCCCTGCTGCCCCAGGCGCGCGTCACCAGCTTCAGCGAAGAAGCCGCACAGACCAGCAGCGACTCCAACACCCGCCAGCTGTTCCGCAAGCGCCTGCGTGAAGGCCAGCTGGACGACAAGGAAATCGAGATCGAAGTGGCCGATGCCGTCGGTGTCGAAATTGCTGCGCCGCCCGGCATGGAAGAAATGACCAACCAGCTGCAGAGCCTGTTTGCCAACATGGGCAAGGGCAAGCGCAAAGCGCGCAAGCTGAAGGTGAAAGAAGCGCTGAAGATGGTTCGTGATGAAGAAGCGAGCCGCCTGGTCAACGAGGAAGAGCTCAAGGCCAAGGCCCTGGAAGCGGTCGAACAGCACGGCATCGTGTTCATCGACGAGATCGACAAGGTTGCCAAGCGTGGCAACGTTGGCGGTGCCGACGTATCCCGCGAAGGCGTACAGCGCGACCTGCTGCCGCTGATCGAAGGCTGCACCGTCAACACCAAGCTGGGCATGGTCAAGACCGACCACATTCTGTTCATTGCCTCGGGTGCCTTCCACCTGAGCAAGCCGAGCGACCTGGTGCCCGAGCTGCAAGGCCGCCTGCCGATCCGTGTCGAGCTGAAGGCACTGACCCCGGAAGACTTCGAGCGCATCCTGCAAGAGCCACACGCGTCGCTGACCGAGCAGTACCAGGCATTGCTGAAGACCGAAGGCCTGAACATCGAGTTCCTCGCCGACGGCATCAAGCGCCTGGCCGAGATTGCCTACCAGGTCAACGAGAAAACCGAAAACATCGGTGCACGCCGCCTGCACACCCTGCTCGAGCGCTTGCTCGAAGAGGTGTCGTTCAGTGCGGGCGACCTGGCCAGCACCCATGACGAAGCGCCGATCCAGATCGACGCGGCGTATGTGAACAGCCACCTCGGTGAGCTGGCACAGAACGAAGACCTGTCGCGTTACATTCTGTAAGACCGGTTTCGACTGTTTCGCGGGCAAGCCCGCTCCTACACGCGCCACCCCATCCCATGGGCCTGTGGTGATCCGTGCAGGGGCGGGCTTGCCCGCGAAGAGGCCCTTGAATCCCTCCCCCATAAGCTGGAAGCTGTGCTTCATCAGCTCCCGAGAGATTCTGCCCATGGCCCGCCTGCCTACCGCCATCAACCTGCACAAAGCCTCCAAAACCCTCAGCCTCACCTACGCCCCTGGCGAGGTCTACCACCTGCCCGCCGAATTCCTGCGCGTGCACTCTCCCTCCGCCGAGGTCCAGGGCCACGGCAATCCCATCCTGCAGTTCGGCAAGATCAACGTGGGCCTCAGTGGCCTGGAACCTGCCGGCCAATATGCACTGAAACTGATCTTCGACGACGGTCATGACAGCGGTTTGTTCACCTGGGAATACCTTGAGCAACTGTGCCTGCGCCAGGAGCAACTGTGGGCGGAATACCTCGACGAGTTGCACAAGGCCGGCAAATCCCGCGACCCAGCCGAATCTGTGGTCAAGCTCATGCTCTAGCGCAAGGCCTGCGGGGTTTAGAGCGCATTTTCTAAATTCATCTGTTTGAATGACTTGAAGACAGCCCAGTGAAGGGCTGTCTTGCGCATTACACGAAAGTCGGGTAACCAATGGGTGTGTGGCAAGTTCCCTGCATCACTTTGCAGGTCGTCAGTACCCTCGCAGCACCGCTGTTCCTTATCACTGGTCACCCGAGTAGCAGTACCGGGCTCAGGGCTGTGCACCCGCCACAGCAACCGGTACTCGTCTCAGGACAACGGAGCGTCGTAGATGAGTAACAAGAACAACGATGAGCTGCAGCGGCAGGCCTCGGAAAACACCCTGGGGCTGAACCCGGTCATCGGCATCCGCCGCAAGGACCTGTTGAGCTCGGCACGCACCGTGCTGCGCCAGGCCGTGCGCCAACCGCTGCATAGCGCCAAACATGTGGCTCACTTTGGCCTGGAGCTGAAGAACGTGCTGCTGGGCAAATCCAGCCTGGCCCCGGAAAGCGACGACCGTCGCTTCAATGACCCGGCCTGGAGCAACAACCCGCTGTACCGCCGCTACCTGCAAACCTATCTGGCCTGGCGCAAGGAGCTGCAGGACTGGGTCAGCAGCAGCGACCTGTCCCCCCAGGACATCAGCCGCGGCCAGTTCGTCATCAACCTGATGACCGAGGCCATGGCGCCGACCAATACCCTGTCCAACCCGGCTGCGGTCAAACGCTTCTTCGAAACCGGCGGCAAGAGCCTGCTCGATGGCCTGTCCAACCTGGCCAAGGACATGGTCAATAACGGCGGGATGCCCAGCCAGGTGAACATGGATGCCTTCGAGGTGGGCAAGAACCTGGGCACCAGCGAAGGCGCGGTGGTGTACCGCAACGATGTGCTGGAGCTGATCCAGTACAGCCCCATCACCGAGCAGGTGCATGCCCGCCCGCTGCTGGTGGTGCCACCGCAGATCAACAAGTTCTACGTGTTCGACCTCAGCCCGGAAAAGAGCCTGGCGCGCTTTTGCCTGCGCTCGCAGCAGCAGACCTTCATCATCAGCTGGCGCAACCCGACCAAGGCCCAGCGCGAGTGGGGCCTGTCCACCTACATCGATGCGCTGAAAGAAGCCGTCGACGCGGTGCTGGCGATTACCGGCAGCAAGGACTTGAACATGCTCGGTGCCTGCTCCGGCGGCATCACCTGTACCGCACTGGTTGGCCACTATGCCGCCATTGGCGAGAACAAGGTCAACGCCCTGACCCTGCTGGTCAGCGTGCTGGACACCACCATGGACAACCAGGTTGCACTGTTTGTCGACGAGCAGACCTTGGAGGCCGCCAAGCGCCACTCCTATCAGGCGGGTGTGCTGGAAGGCAGCGAAATGGCCAAGGTGTTCGCCTGGATGCGCCCCAACGACCTGATCTGGAATTACTGGGTAAACAACTACCTGCTCGGCAATGAGCCCCCCGTGTTCGACATCCTGTTCTGGAACAACGACACCACGCGCCTGCCGGCCGCCTTTCACGGCGACCTGATCGAAATGTTCAAGAGCAACCCCCTGACCCGCCCCGAAGCCCTGGAAGTGTGCGGCACCGCGATCGACCTGAAACAGGTCAAATGCGACATCTACAGCGTTGCCGGCACCAACGACCACATCACCCCATGGCCGTCATGCTACCGCTCGGCCCATCTGTTCGGCGGCAAGATCGAATTCGTACTGTCCAATAGCGGGCATATCCAGAGCATCCTCAACCCGCCGGGCAACCCGAAGGCACGTTTCATGACCGGTGCCGACCGCCCGGGCGACCCGGTGGCCTGGCAGGAAAACGCCATCAAGCATGCAGACTCCTGGTGGTTGCACTGGCAAAGTTGGCTGGGCGAGCGTGCCGGCGCGCTGAAAAAGGCACCGACCCGCCTGGGCAATCGTGCGTATGCCGCCGGCGAAGCCTCCCCGGGCACCTACGTTCACGAGCGTTGAGTTACAGCGCCGTGGCGGCCTGCAAGGCGCCACGGTGTTTACTTCACCCAAGAGTCACGCGCATGCCGCAACCCTATATTTTCAGGACCGTCGAGCTGGACAACCAGTCCATCCGCACAGCTGTTCGCCCCGGCAAGCCGCACCTGACGCCGCTGCTGATCTTCAACGGCATCGGCGCCAACCTCGAGCTGGTGTTTCCGTTCATCGAAGCACTTGACCCGGACCTGGAAGTCATCGCCTTCGATGTGCCCGGGGTCGGCGGCTCGTCCACACCGCGCCACCCGTATCGCTTCCCTGGGCTGGCCAAGCTGACCGCGCGGATGCTCGACTACCTCGACTACGGCCAGGTCAACGTCATCGGCGTGTCCTGGGGCGGCGCCCTGGCCCAGCAGTTTGCTCACGATTACCCCGAGCGCTGCAAGAAGCTGGTGCTGGCCGCCACCGCTGCCGGCGCGGTAATGGTGCCAGGCAAGCCCAAGGTGCTGTGGATGATGGCCAGCCCCCGGCGCTACGTGCAGCCGTCGCATGTCATCCGCATTGCGCCGATGATCTATGGCGGCGGATTCCGACGTGACCCCGACCTGGCCATGCACCACGCCGCCAAGGTGCGCTCCGGCGGCAAGCTGGGCTACTACTGGCAACTGTTCGCCGGGCTCGGCTGGACCAGCATCCACTGGCTGCACAAGATCCAGCAGCCCACCCTGGTACTGGCCGGTGACGACGACCCGCTGATCCCGCTGATCAACATGCGCCTGCTGTCCTGGCGGATTCCCAATGCCCAGCTACACATTATCGACGACGGCCATCTGTTCCTGATCACCCGTGCCGAAGCCGTCGCCCCGATCATCATGAAGTTCCTGCAGGAAGAACGTCAGCGTGCGGTCATGCGTCCCCGTCCGGCCTCGGGGGGGTGAAACAGCTGCGGCCTGACAGGAAAATGGATTAGACGAGGGAGTGTTGCCATGAAAGACAAACCGGCCAAAGGATCGAAAACGCTCCCCGCCACCCGCATGAACGTGCAGAACGCCATCCTCGGCCTTCGCGGCCGCGACCTGCTTTCCACGCTACGCAACGTCGGCCGCCACGGCCTGCGCCATCCGCTGCATACCGCGCATCATCTGCTGGCGCTTGGCGGGCAGTTGGGGCGGGTGATGCTGGGGGACACGCCCTACCAGCCGAACCCGCGTGACGCACGCTTCAGTGACCCGACCTGGAGCCAGAACCCGTTCTACCGCCGCGGCCTGCAGGCCTATCTGGCCTGGCAGAAGCAGACACGCCAGTGGATCGATGAAAGCCACTTGAACGACGATGATCGAGCCCGCGCCCACTTCCTGTTCAACCTGATCAACGATGCGCTGGCGCCCAGCAACTCACTGCTCAATCCGCTGGCGGTCAAGGAGCTGTTCAACACCGGCGGCCAGAGCCTGGTGCGCGGCGTGGCCCACCTGCTCGACGACCTGCGTCACAACGATGGGCTGCCGCGTCAGGTGGACGAGCGCGCCTTTGAAGTGGGCGTTAACCTGGCCGCAACCCCTGGCGCAGTGGTATTTCGCAACGAGCTGCTGGAGCTGATCCAGTACTCGCCGATGAGCGAAAAGCAGCACGCACGCCCACTGCTGGTCGTGCCGCCTCAGATCAACAAGTTCTACATCTTCGACCTCAGCGCTACCAACAGCTTCGTCCAGTACATGCTCAAAAGCGGCTTGCAGGTGTTCATGGTCAGCTGGCGCAACCCCGACCCACGCCACCGCGAATGGGGCCTTTCCAGCTACGTGCAAGCCCTGGAGGAAGCGCTCAATGCCTGCCGCAGTATCAGCGGCAACCGCGACCCCAACCTGATGGGCGCCTGTGCCGGTGGCCTGACCATGGCCGCACTGCAAGGCCACCTGCAAGCCAAGAAGCAATTGCGTCGGGTGCGCAGTGCCACGTATCTGGTCAGCTTGCTGGACAGCAAGTTCGAAAGCCCGGCCAGCCTGTTCGCCGATGAGCAGACCATCGAAGCGGCCAAGCGACGCTCTTATCAACGTGGCGTGCTGGACGGTGGCGAAGTGGCGCGGATCTTTGCCTGGATGCGGCCCAACGACCTGATCTGGAACTACTGGGTCAACAACTACCTGCTCGGCAAGACACCGCCGGCTTTCGACATCCTGTACTGGAATGCCGACAGCACGCGCCTACCCGCCGCGCTGCATGGCGACCTGCTGGAGTTTTTCAAGCTCAACCCCTTGACCTACGCGTCCGGGCTGGAGGTGTGCGGTACGCCGATCGACCTGCAGCAGGTCAATATCGACAGCTTTACCGTGGCCGGCAGCAACGACCACATCACGCCATGGGACGCGGTGTACCGTTCGGCCTTGCTGCTGGGTGGCGAGCGGCGCTTCGTGCTGGCCAACAGCGGGCATATCCAGAGCATCATCAACCCGCCAGGCAACCCCAAGGCCTACTACCTGGCCAACCCCAAGCTGAGCAGCGACCCGCGCGCCTGGTTCCACGACGCCAAGCGCAGCGAAGGCAGCTGGTGGCCGTTGTGGCTGGAGTGGATCACCGCACGCTCCGGCCTGCTCAAGGCGCCGCGCACTGAACTGGGCAACGCCACTTACCCACCGCTAGGCCCCGCGCCAGGCACCTACGTGCTGACCCGATGAGCTGCTGACTGGATGAAAACCCGCGACCGTATCCTTGAGTGCGCCCTGCAGTTGTTCAACCAGCAGGGCGAACCCAACGTATCCACCCTGGAAATTGCCAACGAACTCGGCATCAGCCCAGGCAACCTGTACTACCACTTCCATGGCAAGGAGCCCTTGGTACTGGGCTTGTTCGAGCGTTTTGAGGAAGCGTTGATGCCGCTGCTGGACCCGCCGCTGGAGGTGCGTCTGGACGCAGAGGATTATTGGCTGTTTCTGCACTTGATCGTCGAGCGCATGGCTCAGTACCGCTTCCTTTTCCAGGACTTGTCCAACCTCACCGGGCGCCTGCCCAAGCTCGCCCGAGGCATGCGCGGCCTGATCAATGCGCTCAAACGCACGCTGGCAGCGCTGCTGGCCAGCCTCAAGAGCCAGGGGCTGGTAGAGAGTGATACCCAGGCGCTGGGGCAACTGGTGGAGCAGATCACCCTGACGCTGATGTTCTCGCTGGATTACCAGCGTGTGCTGGGGCGCGAGGGGGATGTGGGGATCGTGGTGTACCAGGTGATGATGCTGGTGGCGCCGCATCTGCAGGCCCAGGCACGGGCGGCGGCGGAGCAGCTGGCAGTGAAGTACCTGGAGGGGTAGGCCTGCTGGATATGTAGTGTTGCAGCCGACGCATTCGCGGGTAAACCCGCTCCTACAAGGTTTGGCGCATCTTGTGGGAGCGGGTTTATCCGCGAAGAAGGCGACGCGGTATCAGATCAGGGTACCGGTGCCGGTAGGTGCCGATGGCGTGCTGCTGGCCGGGGTGGCGGCAGGTGCTGGTGCCGGTGCCGGTGCAGTGGTCGCGGCAGGAGCAGCGCTGGCCGCTGGAGCGGCTGGCTTGGCGGCTGCCGGTTTGGCCGGAGCCTTCTTCACCGCAGGTTTCTTGGCCGCTGCCGGCTTCGCCGCAGGCTTGGCTGCTGCGGACTTGGCAGCAGGTTTGGCCGCTGCGGTTTTAGCAGCAGGTTTGGCCGCCGCCGTTTTCGCCGCAGGCTTGGCTGCCGCTGCCTTGGCCAATGGCTTGGCCGCAGCCTTGCCCGCAGCCGGCTTGGTCGCTGCAGTGCGCGACGAAATCGGCGTAACCGAAGCACCGGTCAACTTCTCGATCTGCTTGGTCAGGCTATCCACCTGCTGGTGCAGTGCCTTGATCTCGTTGCGGCTCGGCACGCCAAGACGCGAGATGGCGCTGTTAAGGCGCTTGTCGAAGGCTTCTTCGAGTTCGCTCCACTTGCCCAGCGCACGGTCCTTCACGCCCGACACCCGCGAAGTGGTCGAAGACTTGGCAGTCTCGGCAACATCTTCAGCCGTTTTTTTCGCCTGTTTCTCGGCCTTCTCGCCATCCTTCACCAACGAGTCGAACAGCTTCGGGCCGTCCTGGTCGATCTTCGAATAGATACCCAGCCCCGCCAGCCAGATCTTGCGGGAGTATTTCTCGATCCCGCCGACCCAGGAGCTGCCTTCTTTTTCGGTGTTCTTCTTGCCAGCCATCCTGCTCTCCTTATGGTTTGTGCGCGACACGCTCAAGCAGCTCATGCAACTGTTCAAGCTTGATCGACAACGCCTCAACGTCATGTTTAGACGGAATACCCAGGCGATTCAAGGCGCGACCGACCCGTGCGTCGAAAGCTTTTTCGATCTTGTCGAGTTGAATTTCTACCTTGCCGCGTACGCGGCTCACTTCTTCACCGACTTCGTCAAGCTGGTGGTTGGCGGCATCGAGCTCTTTGTCGATGCGCTTCTTGCCGCGCGTCTCGACACTTTCACCCGCCCTGACCAGCTCCTTGAAGTAGTCAGAGCCTTCCTGACCAACGCGGGCATAGGCGCCGATACCGGCCAGCCAGATCTTGCGCGCATAGCCGCGCACCTCGCCAAGCGTGCCCAGGGATTCGTCTTTTTTCTTCACAATCACTTTGGCCATGCTGTGTACCTCATGCTCATGAGTGGTGGAAAACCGCCCACGGAGGTTGGGCTTGAACATAAGGTAGGGAAGAAAATTAGAAACCTCACCCTAAGGTCTTCGTTGTCGCATCTATATACCGCAAGCCCCTTCGCCCATAGCGCTAGCGTCGCAAGCTTCACCTCACGGACATCGACGCCATGACTGTTGTAGCAAACCCACCCAGGCTGACGTTCAAGCAAAGCGTGGCAGCCTGTTTCTCCAAACGACCCAGCCTGCGGGATGTCTTATCAAAAGAAGCATTTCAGACTTTCAGCGACCGATATCCATGGTTGCACCGCAACCATCCTCACATCACATCGCTCGACCCTTTCGTCATCCTGCATGCACCGGCCAGCACAGATGATCTGCCACGTCAGAGCGGGCTGCTGAACGAGCTTCTCCGGCATTTCCTGACCAAGGAACGTGTGCAACTGGGCGCCTCAGACAAGCTGAGCATCAGCCCTCCCCATGTGTTTCAAATTCAGGAGCAAGGCCAGGACAACATTCGCCAACCCGAAATCATGCCGGACCTGACGAAGCTCAGCGATGACTTCGATACCGTGCTTGGTGCGTTGATACCGGCCTTCCAGCAAGCCCAGATCGGCTTCTGGAACGGGCTCGACGAAGACAGCCAAGTCTCGCGCATGCTCTGGCTGGAGCACACCATCAAGGCTGCATTGCTCGAGAACCTCCCTCGCCAAGGCCTTGGAGATGATGAAAAAGCGGCAATGTACGCCCTGCTCGACGGGGTATTCGACAGCCTGGCTGTCGAGGCGATACAAGTCACGCTCGGAACGGATGGCGGGGCACACACCGTTACCCTACCGGATCTGTTGCTCATCACCACAAGCGGCACCCGCAGCCTGGTTCTGCAATGCAAGCCCTGCGGTTCGGTTCACCGCCATGTCGACCTGCCCAGCTTTGCCACCGCGCTGCAACGGCAGCTAGCGCAACGTTATCGCTTCGAAACGTTGTCCTGGGCACACACGCCAGTAATCGGACGCCCTTTCGCCTTCCAGGTCAGGCAACTGCTGAACGATATCCTGGACGACATCGGCCGCCTGCGTATTGGCGGCCTGACAACCGTCGACGAACTGGAGCGACAACTGCGCCAGGTGAGCGACCCGTCAGCTTACTTCTTCGACCTGCCTTCGCAGGAACGAACTGCACCCGCCGTCAGTCCGCCGCGATGGCTGCTCAATGCCAGCGCTGAGGACCGCTATGCCTATCACACTGCACTGCTCGATCTGGCGGCGAGCCAAGGTCGGTCGAAGGGCTGCACATCCCTGGGCGATGTTGAAGATATCCGTGATTACGCCGCTCGCCGCTTGCGTGAGACCCTGCAGACCAGCTACCCAGACAAGGCGGTACACGACCCGAACAAGGTGCGCATCCGCATTTCCCAGGCCATCATCGGCGCCGCTACACAAGGGCAGTCACTGTTCTTGTACTCGGTTTCCCTGACCGACCTGGCGATTTCACGCCTGCGGCTGGAGGCTGGCGAGGTGATGAGCGGGATGAACTTCGAGGACGGCTCGCCTGTGACCGACTGGCTGAGCATCGACCAGATCAGGGGCCTGATTCATCAGGTCGACATCGGCGGCCACTACCCCTCCTACCTGAAGGACCAAGTCAACACCCAGCCGCGCAGAGCCGAGCGAATCCGCCAGCATGCCAGGGAATGGCGTTACGCCCTTCGGTTCAGCACGCTGAAGGCCAAGATCGAGCGACAGCTTGGCGAAGCGGCAAGCCAGGCAATGCTCAGGTTCTGTCAGGGCATGGACAATGGCGTGGACCTTCTGCGCATCGCCCCCCTGGCGTTCCTTTGCGCGCCTGGCGCTTCGGCAAGCGATGTTGCGCACGGGATGTTCATCATCGAAATACCGGCAAGCGGCAGCTGGGTCTTGTACCGCCCATTCTATGCCGACAGGGCGTTGCAGGAATTTCCGAACCTCGAATTGCTGATGGACGCAATCCGCAGCAGGGGCGAACTGCAAGAGAGCGTACTGGCCTGGCTTGAGGATGACGCGCGTCCGACTTACCAGAACGACGGGTTCAAGCACCCGCACCTGCACCCGAACATGACCAAGCTGACGCACCTGCTCAATGTGCCGGTCGAGCTGCTGGACCGCCTTTTGCAACGCCTCAGACGCCCGGTCCAGGCCTCGTTCCAGGCCTGGACGGATGATCTGGACACCCACCTGTTCAACGCCCGCATCGAGACCATGTTATTGGCCTCAGCCAGCAACAGCGTCTCCAATGCCCAGGAAGTGCGGGCTTTGGTGAAGGAGGCTGCGTGGGCGATCTTCAATACCGTCACCCAACTTTGGCATGGCCCGATGACCACCCTGGTGTGGCTGGTGGTGGCGCTGTCGGCAGCCAAGGAAGACGTCGAGGCGCTGATCAAGCGCAGCGGTGACGACAAGATCGTCGCAGCCATAGACCTGGTCACCAACCTGGCCTTGCTCCTTGCCCACCGCCCTGCAACGCCACCTGCCAACAGCGAAGAGCCCGCCAGGCTACGTTTTTCAGGCCCTGCGCCGAAGGAAGAGACCCCGCCCCCAGCGCTCGAGCAGCCACAGGAGAAACCCTGGCAGGCCCCCGTCGAAGCGCCGCAGCCCACGCTCGTGCGTGTAGATGGCTGGCATGACGAACAGCGCCTGAGCAACCTGTCGGTACAGGAGCGCCAGTCACTGGCCCAACTGCAAGCCTCGCAGCCACTCGAGGGGCACGCGCCACTGCCAACGGGCCGTTTGCGTGGGTTGTACAATATTGCCGGCCGTTACTACGCCAAGCTGGGCGATGGCGCCTATGAGGTCATCGAGACGTGGAACGGCATGCAGATCATCGGTCCCGAGCCGAGCAGCAGCGAGTGGGTGTCCCAATGGAATGGCGCCCCGGACGGCTACCATATCGTTGGCCGTGAACGCCAAAAAGGCCCCTGGCTGACGCGCTGGAATGGCCAATGGACCGTGAATCTGAACCTCTCTGGCGGCATGCCAAGGAACAGGCAATCCATCAACGCTGAAAACCGCCAGCGGTTCGACACCTTGAGTACAACCGCCACGGCGAACCAACAAGCGCTGAACCAGATGGCGCCACTTATGGAACGCAGCCAAGTGCAACTGCAGGCTTATGACGACCTCGCGCTGGAGTACAGCCTGGCTGTCGATGCTCTGCCTGCACAGGAGCGCGCTTCACCGCCGCCAGCATTGCAACTTCAGAGGCAGGCACTCAAAGCCCAGCGCCTGCGCCACTTGCCAGAGATCAGGGCATCCGCGCTCTACCTGGAACGGCAGAGCACGCTGTTGCATGGGAACATCGAAGTGTTCAAGGAGATGGCCGAACCACGGTTCAGCAAATTCGACACCCGAGCCCCGAGCCGACGCCGATACGGCAATTGGTACGGCGCAGCCATCGAAAACGACATGCTGCTGTGCCGCCGCTTGCTGGAGCAGGTCGACCACCAGGCACTGAGCGCACAGGCCACCGGGCTGCCCCGCGTTCCAGAGACTGCCGAGCAGATACAGCAATACCTCGACTATCGCGAGCGGGTACGCGATTCCTGCCAAGCCAGCCGCCGCCTGCTTGTCGTCAGCCAGCGGCTGGACCGGATCCTGGCGGAAACACTGCAGGACCCCAAGATCGATTTTGCCAATAAAGCCACGAAACTCGCTCAGACCATCCGACGCAGAACGTATTCGACATTGGTCATTCGGGCCCAGCTGCTCAGTGACCTGGCCTACCTCGCCGTGGACAAGACCCGCCTCTCGGCGGACACGGCCGAGGATTTGCTTGCGATGCGCGCGCCGCTCAGCGGCATCGAATTCAGCAGCACGGTATGGAGCCACGACGGGCTGGCAGCCACCGAAGAGACGGCCCAGGTCAAAGCCGAACTGCTTGAGGATATCCTTCAGAAATACCGTACCGTGCTGGACCGCGCCCAATACATGAAAACGCTGGACTCGCCTGCGCTGGTCGCTGACGTACTGGACGAATACATACGCGAACTGTCCACGATTGCCCAGATCACAGAGCAGCAACTGAGCGCGACCTTGACCAACCTCGACAGCGGCATCAGCCCCCCCTCGCCAACGCCCTATCATCGGCCCGCGACGATCAGACGCCGGGTCATCCGTGTTGATCGAGGTCGACCGCTACTGGTGGAAATAGACCAAATGGGCAACCGTGCTATCCAGCGCAGTGCATTCAACCAGGAGCCTGCGGGCAGCTTCACGCAACGCGACGGGGTGTGGCATGCCGTGCCTGAGCAAGCGCGGCCGGCCCAGCATGACCGCGCACAGCTGCGCCAGCGAGCAAACCGCCTGCTGGCAGAGGTGGATGGAAAAATCGCCTTCGCCGCTCACTATGCCGATGAGCCCAACAGCCTGAGCGACTTTCTGGAATGGCCGGCAGGTGACATGCGCGAAGTGCAGCAGCAACTGACCGAGCTTAACAATCCACTGGATTACGGCTTGGTCGACCTCCTTCGGGCAGCGGTAGACCGCGTCCATCACGAAAAACTTCGGCTACTCACCGACGCGTATCTGAACACCCGCCATCCCGACGGCAAGGCCCTTCGCTTCCTGGCTGAGCAGAAGCGGATTCGGATCAGGCAAACCGTGATTCGCCGGCAGTTACGTCACGCCAATGATTACCTCGACGTCTACGAGGTTCGCGATGTGCAAGCGCCACAGCGGTTACTGTGGGAGGCGCATTTTCATTATCCCAGCCTCGAAGCGAGGGGGCATGACTTCGTCAAGGGCCACCTCAAATTCTGGAATGCAGGCGTAAGGGGCCGCAAGGCCCTGCTCGAGCAAGCCGCAGACGCACGCGAGCGCATCGCGATCTACCGCGGCGATCTGCGCCTGGAGCAGGTGATTGGTATCATTCCTTTCCCGGCGGACGCGCCGCAGTAGCCACAGGGCGGCGCCGGCTCAGGCCAGGGCCTTGTCCAGCGCCCGCTCGATTTCACCTTTGATGGTGCCGCTCATCATCGACAGCATCATGCCCAGCTTCAATTCGACGCGGATGCTGTCGTCGCCAATGTGCACACTGCCATTGGCGCCACTGCGCGCAACGTCCACGCGGTCACCGTTCCAGGTGGCCTTGAGGTCGTACTCGCGGCTGAGCTTGTCGACCAGCTCCTCAGCCTTGGCGCGGGCGGCATCACGGCCGAGGGAGTGTTTGCGTTCGACGCTGATCTGGGTCATGCGGACGTTCCTGAAGATGTAGACATAATGCGCATTATGCCCGCCCCTGCCCACTGGCACACCCCGCCAAGACAAATCCGCCCGTTCGCCCTAGAATGGCGGTAATTTTTTCCGGTGAAGCGATATGAACGACCAGCGCAAAGGCGACCACGCCGAACCCACCACCCATTTCGGCTATCAGGACGTGCCTGAAAGCCAGAAGGCGAAGAAAGTTGCCGAAGTGTTCCACTCGGTGGCAGCCAAGTACGACCTGATGAACGACGTGCTTTCCGGCGGCATGCACCGCCTGTGGAAGCGCTTTACCATCGAGCTGTCAGGCGTGCGCAGCGGCAACCGCGTGCTGGACATCGCCGGCGGTACCGGTGACCTGGCGGCCAAGTTCTCGCGTCTTGTCGGGCCGACCGGGCAGGTGGTGCTGGCCGACATCAACGATTCGATGCTCAAGGTAGGCCGTGACCGCCTGCTTGACCGCGGCGTGGCCGGCAATATCGAGTTCGTCCAGGCCGACGCTGAAAAGCTGCCGTTCCCGGACAACCACTTCGACTGCGTGACCATCGCTTTCGGCCTGCGCAACGTCACCCACAAGGACGCCGCCATCCGTTCGATGCTGCGCGTGCTCAAGCCCGGTGGCCGCCTGTTGATCCTGGAGTTCTCCAAGCCGACCAACAAGCTGATGTCCAAGGCCTACGACGCCTACTCGTTCGCCTTCATGCCGCTGGCTGGCAAGCTGATCACCAATGACGCCGAGAGCTACCGTTATCTCGCCGAGTCGATCCGCATGCACCCTGACCAGGAAACCCTGAAGAGCATGATGGTCGAGGCCGGTTTCGACCGCGTCACCTACCACAACATGACCAGCGGCATCGTTGCCGTGCACCGGGGAATCAAACCCTGATGTTGCTGGCCGGGCTGCTCGCCAGCGTCGAACATGGCCTGAACCGCATCCTGCGCCTGGACAGCACGGCCCTGCCGCGGCTGGCCGCGCTGGAAGGCAAGGTCATCGAAATCGACTGCCGCCAACCGGCCCTGCAGCTGTTCATCTTGCCCGACGAAGAAGGCCTGATGCTCGCCGCCCACTGGCAGGGTGAGGTCGACTGCAGCCTGCGCGCGCCCGCCGGTAGCCTGGCGCAACTGGCCCTGGCCAAGGACAAGACCGCCGTGCTGCACAGCCCGCAGGTCGAGCTGCACGGCGACAGCGCCGTACTGCTCGACCTGTTTGGTGTGCTGCAGGACCTGGAACTGGACTGGGAGCACGAGTTACAACGCTGGCTTGGTCCGGTCGCCACGGCAATGCTGGCCGGCCATATCCGCCTGCGCGCCCGCTGGACTCGCCAAGGCCTGGCACGTTTCAGCCAGAGCCTGTCCGAATACCTGGCCGAAGAATCCCGTACCCTGGTCGGCAAGCGCGAGGCCGAAGCCGCCTTCAGCGAGCTCGATGCCTTGAAGCTTGATACAGAACGCCTCGAAGCGCGCCTCAGGCGCCTGTCCCGATCCCTTGATACCAGCGATAACGCATGAAGCTGCTCGCCGTCCGACGTCTTTTTCGCATCCAGCGTGTGGTTATCCGCTACCGCCTCGATGACCTGCTGTTCGACCAACCCTTGCTGCCCTGGTGGCTGGCCAGCCTGCGCCTGTTGATGCCATGGCGCTGGCTGCCACGCAAACCCACCGAGCTCAGCCGTGGCGCGCGCCTGCGCCTGGCGCTGCAGGACCTGGGGCCGATCTTCATCAAGTTCGGCCAGCTGCTTTCCACCCGCCGCGACCTGCTCCCCCCCGACATCGCCGACGAGCTGATGCGGTTGCAGGACCGTGTCCCCCCCTTCGACCCGAAAAAAGCCGTGGCCTTGATCGAGGAACAGCTCGGTGCGAAGGTCGGCGAGGTGTTCAGCCGCTTCGACGTCGAGCCACTGGCCTCGGCCTCGGTGGCCCAGGTGCACGCCGCACGCCTGAAAACCGGCGAAGAGGTGGTGGTCAAGGTGGTGCGTCCGGGCCTGAAACCGGTCATCGCCCAGGACCTGGCCTGGCTGTTCCTGATCGCAAAGGCCGCTGAACGTGCCTCGGCGGATGCCCGTCGCCTGCACCCGGTGGAAATCGTCGGCGACTACGAAAAAACCATCTACGACGAGCTCGACCTGCTGCGCGAGGCTGCCAACGCCAGCCAGCTGCGGCGCAACTTCGAAGGCTCCGAGCTGATGTACGTGCCCCAGGTGTACTGGGACCTGTGCCGCCCCAAGGTGCTGGTGATGGAGCGCATCTACGGCGTACCGGTGACCGACATGACCACCCTGGCCGACCAGCGCACCGACATGAAGCTGCTGGCCGAGCGCGGCGTGGAAGTGTTCTTCACCCAGGTGTTCCGCGACAGCTTCTTCCATGCCGACATGCACCCCGGCAACATCTTCGTCAGCACGGTCAAGCCGTGGAGCCCGCAGTACATTGCCATCGACTGCGGCATCGTCGGCAGCCTCACCGCCGAGGACCAGGACTACCTGGCGCGCAACCTGTTTGCCTTCTTCAAACGTGACTACCGCCGCGTGGCCCAGTTGCACATCGACTCGGGCTGGGTGCCGGCAAACACCAAGGTCAACGAGTTCGAAGCAGCGATTCGCACCGTGTGCGAGCCGATCTTCGAAAAACCGTTAAAAGATATTTCCTTCGGCCAAGTGCTGATGCGCCTGTTCCAGACCGCACGGCGCTTCAACATGGAAGTGCAGCCACAGTTGGTATTGCTGCAGAAAACCCTGCTCAACATCGAAGGCCTGGGCCGTCAGCTGTACCCCGACCTGGACCTGTGGAGCACCGCCAAACCGTACCTCGAACGCTGGATGCGCGACCGCTATAGCCCCAAGGCCGTGTTCGGCAACCTGCACAGCCAGGTCGAGCAACTGCCACACCTGGCCGGCATGACCCGCGACCTGCTCGAACGCCTGTCGCAGCCTCACCTGCACGATCCACAATTGCCGGAACGGCGCCGCCAGGGCGACCGCTGGGCGCTGCGCCTGCTCGGCGCCGGCCTGCTCGGCGGTGGCGCAGTTTTGGCCGCAGGCGCTGCTGAAACCGCCAGCCTGGCCGCCCCGGCCGCCTGGCCCGCCTGGTTGATGCTGGCTGCGGGCCTTTACCTGATCGTGCGCCAATAGCCAGCCGCGCCTGTGGCTGGCACACTAGCGCAAAGGGCCTGGCACAGGAACGGGCCCGCTTTGGAGTCGACGATGAAAGACTGGCTGGACGAGATCAAGTGGAACAGCGATGGCCTGGTACCGGCAATCGCTCAGGACCACAAGACCGGACGTGTGCTGATGATGGCCTGGATGAACCGTGAATCGCTGGCCCTGACCGCCGCCGAGCAGCGTGCCATCTACTGGTCGCGTTCGCGTGGCAAGCTGTGGCGTAAAGGCGAGGAGTCCGGGCATGTGCAAAAACTGCATGAGCTGCGCCTGGACTGCGACGCCGACGTGATCATCCTGATGGTCGAGCAACTGGGCCATATCGCCTGCCATACCGGTCGTGAAAGCTGCTTCTACCGCGTCTATGAAGACGGCCAGTGGAAAATCGTCGACCCGGTCCTGAAGGACCCGGATGCCATCTACAACGCAGGACACTGACATGAGCGACACCCTCAACCGCCTGGCCGAAGTGCTTGAAGAACGCAAGCAAGCGGCGCCTGACAGCTCCTACGTGGCCAGCCTGTACCACAAGGGCCTGAACAAGATCCTTGAAAAGCTCGGCGAAGAGTCGGTCGAAACGATCATTGCTGCCAAGGATGCCCAGATCAGCAAGGATTACAGCGATGTCATCTACGAAACCGCCGACCTGTGGTTTCATAGCCTGGTGATGCTCAGTGCGCTGGGCCAGCATCCGCAAGCCGTGCTGGATGAGCTGGAACGCCGCTTCGGCTTGTCCGGGCATGATGAGAAGGCCGCACGCCAGCCATCTGCCTGACGTTCAATTGGTGGCACCGTGCAGCCCGGATAGGGCCAACACACAATTTTCAGGAGTACGAAATGGGTATCTTTGACTGGAAACACTGGATCGTCCTGCTGGTCGTCGTGGTCCTGGTGTTCGGCACCAAGAAGCTGAAGAACTTCGGCAGCGACCTAGGCGAATCGATCAAGGGCTTCCGCAAGGCCATGAACGAGGAAGAGTCCAAGCCGGCCGAGCAGACTCCGCCGCCTGCCCAGCCTGTGCCGCCGGTGCAAAACACCGCGCAGCCGCAACAAGGCCACACAATCGAAGGCCAGGCACAACCGGTCCAAGAGCCGCAGCGGAAAGACTGACCCATGTTCGGCATGAGTTTCAGCGAGCTGCTGCTCGTCGGCCTGGTCGCCCTGCTGGTGCTCGGCCCCGAGCGCCTGCCGGGTGCCGCGCGCACGGCAGGCCTGTGGATCGGCCGGCTCAAGCGCAGCTTCAACAGCATCAAGATGGAAGTGGAGCGAGAAATTGGCGCCGACGACATCCGCCGCCAGCTGCACAATGAGCACATCCTGCAGATGGAAGAGGAAGCCAAGCGCATCCTCAACCCGCTAGCGCCACCCGCACAGCCGCCAGTGACCACGGCCAGTGTGCAGCCACCTGCCGGGCTCGAAACCAGGCCGGTTGTCGAGCCAGCTGCCACCCCGGCCGCTTCTTCTGAACCGCCTCAACCGCCGCGAGCCCCATGAGCGAGAACCCGGAACACGACCAGCCAATGCCGCTGGTTTCGCACCTGACCGAACTGCGCACCCGCCTGCTGCGCTGCGTTGCCGTCATTTTCCTGATCTTTGCCGGGCTGTTCTCCTTCGCCCAGCAGATCTACACACTGGTTTCCGCGCCACTGCGCGAGCACTTGCCGGCCGATGCAACGATGATCGCCACCGATGTGGCCTCGCCGTTCCTCACGCCGTTCAAGCTGACCATGATCGTCTCGCTGTTCCTGGCCATCCCGTTCATCCTCCAGCAGATCTGGGGCTTTATCGCGCCAGGGCTATACCGCCATGAAAAGCGCATCGCCATTCCACTGTTGGTGTCGAGCATCTTCCTGTTCTATGCCGGCATGGCCTTCGCCTATTTTCTGGTATTCCCGCTGATCTTCGGTTTCTTCGCCAGCGCCACGCCAGAAGGCGTTTCGATGATGACCGACATCGCAAGCTATCTCGACTTCGTGATGACGCTGTTCTTCGCCTTTGGCGTGGCCTTCGAAATCCCGGTGGCAGTGGTGCTGCTGGTGTGGATCGGCGTCGTCGACGTGAAGTACCTGAAAAAGGCCCGCCCGTATGTGATCATCGGCTGCTTCGTGGTCGGCATGGTCCTCACCCCACCGGACATTTTCTCCCAGACCCTGCTGGCCGTGCCCATGTGGCTGCTGTTC
Source organism: Pseudomonas sp. yb_5 (assembly GCF_043103865.1). Classification (NCBI taxonomy): domain Bacteria; kingdom Pseudomonadati; phylum Pseudomonadota; class Gammaproteobacteria; order Pseudomonadales; family Pseudomonadaceae; genus Pseudomonas; species Pseudomonas sp. yb_5. The sequence goes on along the minus strand of NZ_JBICKE010000032.1, from coordinate 2,918 downwards.
GAGATCGGAGTGCTGTGCGGCAGCCTGATCCGCAAGCGCAGCGCCCACGACGAAACCGCCGACGACCATAACGACCAGCCACCTGCGACCCAACCGTGAACCTGTTGCTTCTTGAAGAGACCGACTTCGTTTCGGCCAACCGCGTCGTTCTTGCTGATCGGCGCTTCACCCATATGCAGGAAATCCACCGCGTGGTGGTGGGCGATAACCTGCGCGTGGGCCGTATCAATGGCCTGATGGGCAAGGCCACGGTGCTGCGCCTGGAAAAACACGAAGCCGAGCTGGCAGTGACCTTCGACCGGCAGCCACCGGCCAAGCTACCGCTGACCCTGGTGCTGGCGGTACCTCGGCCGAAAATGCTGCGACGGCTGTTCCAGACCGTGGCCACACTGGGTGTGCCGCGGCTGATCCTCCTGAACAGCTACAAGGTCGAGAAAAGCTTCTGGCAAACGCCCTTCCTGCAGCCCGACACCATTCGCGAGAACCTGATCCTGGGCCTGGAACAGGCGCGCGACACCGTGCTGCCCGAGGTGATCATCGAAAAGCGCTTCAAGCCTTTTGTCGAAGACCGCCTGCCCACCATCGCCGCCGGCACTTTGGGGCTGGTCGGCCACCCCGGCCCTTACCCAGCCTGTCCGCGCGCCGTAGAACAAGCCGTTACCCTGGCCATTGGCCCCGAGGGTGGCTGGATCCCCTACGAGATCGACCTGCTGGGCAAGGCAGGCCTGGCGCCGGTGCAGCTGGGTGATCGCATCTTGCGGGTGGAGACCGCCGTCACCGCGCTGCTTTCGCGTATTTTCTGACACAATCACCCCTTTTTCGCCCATCAAGTTTCCCTCTTCCGGGCCGATGGCCTTGGCAACAAAACAATTATTTGTGCTGCCAAGCCGCCGGGGAGTCGAACATGTATCAATGGTTAGCCCAATCGCTGGGCAATGTGAGCGTCAATCGCAAACTGGGGCTGGGCTTCGGCCTGGTGCTGCTGTTGACCTTGGCCATTACCCTGGTCGGCTGGCACGGCATGGACAGCATCATCGACCGTGGCGACAAACTGGGAAATATCTCTGTCGTCCAGCAATACACCCAGGAACTGCGCATCGCCCGCCAGCTCTATGATCGCCGCCGCGACGACGCTTCGCTGGCAGAGTTGGAAAAAGCCCTGAGCAACCTCGACCGCCAGGTGCAACTGATGCTTGGCCAGATCGAGCAACCCGCCGACCGCCAGCGCCTCGAACAGCAGCGCGAGGCAGTGCGCGTCTACCAGCAGGCATTCAACGAGCTGAAGCAGGCCGACCAACGCCGCGAAGCCAGCCGTGATGTACTGGGTAGCAGCGCCGATAAAGTCGTGGAGTTGATTGGCCGCGTACAGCGCAGCCTGCTGCAGGGTGCAGACATCAATCAGTACCAGCACGCGGTGGACGTCAGCGCCCTGCTGCAACAAGCGCGTTTCCAGGTGCGTGGCTACACCTACAGCGGCAATGCCGACTTCCAGCAAACGGCACTGAAAGCCATCGACCAGGCCTTGGCCGAGCTGCGCGCACTGCCGGCCAAAGTGCCAGCCGAACATGCTGCCAGCCTGGATGATGCCGCCACGGCCATGGGCGGCTACCGCGATGCCGTGACCCAGTTCGGCGACGCCCAGCGTGCCAGTGAGCAAGCGCTGCAAAGCATGGCTGAACAAGGCACGGTACTGCTGCAGGCCAGCCAGACGATGACCACCTCGCAAACCGAGGTGCGTAATGCCGCGGCCGCGCAGGCCAAAACACTGCTCACAGTCGCCACCGTGCTGGCATTGGCCCTTGGCCTGCTGGCTGCCTGGGCCATTACCCGGCAGATCATCATCCCTCTGCGCCAAACCCTGCGCGCCGCAGAACGTGTGGCCAGCGGAGACCTGACCCAGAGCCTGCAAGTACAACGCCGCGACGAACTGGGCCAATTGCAGGCCAGCATGCATCGCATGACCCAGGGCTTGCGTGAGCTGATCGGCGGCATTGGCGACGGCGTCACGCAGATCGCCAGCGCTGCCGAGGAGCTGTCGGCGGTGACAGAACAGACCAGCGCCGGAGTCAACAACCAGAAGGTCGAAACCGACCAGGTAGCGACGGCCATGAACCAGATGACAGCCACCGTGCACGATGTGGCACGCAATGCCGAACAGGCTTCTGAAGCCGCCTTGATGGCCGACCAGCAGGCCCGCGAGGGCGATCGCGTGGTGGGCGAGGCGGTGGCACAGATCGAGCGCCTGGCAAGCGAAGTGGTCAATTCCAGCGAAGCGATGAACCTGCTCAAGACCGAAAGCGACAAGATCGGCAGCGTACTCGACGTGATCAAATCGGTGGCCCAGCAAACCAACCTGTTGGCCCTCAACGCGGCCATCGAAGCGGCACGCGCCGGTGAAGCCGGGCGTGGCTTTGCTGTGGTTGCCGACGAAGTGCGCAGCTTGGCTCAACGCACACAGCAGTCGACCGAAGAGATCGAGGAGTTGATTGCCGGCCTGCAAAGCGGCACCCAACGGGTGGCCAGCGTGATGGACAATAGCCGCCAACTGACCGACAGCAGCGTCGAGCTGACCCGCCGCGCCGGCAGCTCGCTGGAAACCATCACCCGCACGGTGTCGTCGATTCAGGCGATGAACCAGCAGATTGCCACGGCGGCCGAGGAGCAGACGGCGGTGGCCGAGGAGATCAACCGCAGCGTTATGAATGTGCGTGATATTTCCGACCAGACCTCGGCGGCGAGTGAGGAGACCGCCAGTTCCAGCGTGGAACTGGCGCGGTTGGGGACCCATTTGCAAGGGTTGGTTGGGCGGTTCAGGCTGTGATCTGAACTAGCGGTCACCCGGTCGGGCCTCTTCGCGGGTAAACCCGCTCCTGCACGCATGTACACAGGCCGTCGTAGGAGCGGGTTTACCCGCGAAT
>NZ_JBICKE010000031.1:0-25325 GCF_043103865.1 Pseudomonas sp. yb_5 | reverse complement strand
CCACCGCATTCGCGGGTAAACCCGCTCCTACACAGATCGGTGGTGGGTACACATCGGTGGTTGGACACAGCCCGTTGTAGGAGCGGGTTCACCCGCGAAGAGGCCGGCCCTGCTGGCCAATTTCCACCCGCCGTTCACCGTTTCCGCCGCCACTGTATTAGCGGGTACAGGTTGCAAATAAGACCTTACTGCCCGCCTGCAGTCTCCTGCACACCCTTGAACCACTTCTGCTCAAGCTCGCCAGTCCGGCCACTGTCCTTCAAGCGCTGCAACGCATTGTTTACGGCGCTTTCAAAAGCCGGGTTGTCCTTCTGGAACGGGATCACCAGCTTCTTCTCGCCAATCGGCCGGCTCACATCGAGCGGGCCGTCGCCTGTGAGCGAATCACTCGACGGGGTGAGTGCGATGTCGTACTTGCCACTCTCGACACCCGCCAGCACTTCGGTCGCCGGGGCTTCGACGAACTCGGCGCGCAGGTCCAGTTCCTTGGCCAGGGCCTGGCCAAATTCGATGTCAAAACCTGTCAGATGGTCGTCTTGTTTGAAAGCGTAGGGCGAGTTGTCGGCTTGTATGGCAATGCGCAGTTCGCCCCGGTCGGCGATTTCGTCGATCAGCTCCGCCTGAGCCAATGGACTGATCAGTACTGCCAGCAGTACACCTATGGTCGAACGCATGTATGCCCCTTTTCTTTTTGCAGATTGAAAACGGTCGCCACGGCTTTCTTCCTCGCCGTGATCGAGCGCAGCCTATGACCTTCAAGCCTCGGCATTGTTTAACCCTGACTGAAATATTTCTGTCAGGCAATGTGAACACCTTGGCGGTTATTTCAACTAAGGTGAACTACCGCCGCTTTTGGATGACAGGCTGCGGTCAATAAGTGAATCACAGGAGAAGTGAATGAACAGCCTATTTTCGCGTGCTGCCGTTGCCGGTCTGCTGATGGGAGCGTCGGTGTTCGCCAGTGCCGCAGACGCCCTGAAGAGCCAGGAGCCGCCCAAGGAGGCGAAGGTCTTCATCGTTTCCCCCGCCGATGGTGCCACGGTCGACAAGACCTTCACCGTCAAGTTCGGCATCGAGGGTATGGGCCTCAAGCCTGCGGGCGATCAAACACCGCACACCGGGCACCACCATCTACTGGTGGATGTCGACAAGGAGCCCGTGGCTGACATGCCGCTGCCGACCAGCCTGATGCCAGAGGCCGGCGTCGCACTGCCGGCAGGGCCGCAAGTGCTGCACTTCGGCAAGGCACAGACCGAAACCAGCATTACCCTGACCCCGGGCAAGCACACCCTGCAACTGATTCTGGGTGACCAGTATCACGTGCCGTTCAAGCCTAGCGTCGAGTCGAAGAAAATCACGGTTGAAGTGAAATAAAAAAGGGAGGCCTTCATGGCCTCCCTTTTTCATGCTGCACCCAGACTTAGAACAGGACGCGGGAACGGATGGTGCCCTTGACCTGCTGCAGTTTCTCTTGCGCAAGGTCCGAGTACTCGGCGTCAACGTCGATCACCACGTAACCGACTTTCTCGTTGGTCTGCAGGAACTGACCGGAGATGTTGATACCGTTCTCGGCGAAGACCTTGTTGATCTCGCTGAGCACGCCCGGGATGTTTTCGTGAATGTGCAGCAGGCGATGTTTGCCTGGGTGCGCTGGCAAGGCCACTTCCGGGAAGTTGACCGAGGACACCGAAGTACCGTTGTCGCTGTACTTGACCAGTTTCTCGGCCACTTCCAGGCCGATGTTGGCCTGGGCTTCGGCGGTGGAACCACCAATGTGCGGCGTCAGGATCACGTTGTCGAGGCCGCGCAGCGGGCTCTCGAACTCTTCGTCGTTGGAGCGTGGCTCGACCGGGAATACGTCGATGGCAGCGCCGATCAGGTGCTTGTCCTTGATGGCAGCGGCCAGGTGGTCCAGCTCGACCACGGTGCCACGGGCGGCGTTGATCAGGATCGCGCCCTTCTTCATCGAGCGGATTTCCTTCTCGCCGATCATCCACTGGGTGGATGGCAGCTCAGGCACGTGCAGCGAGACGATGTCAGCCAGGCCCAGCAGCTCGTTCAGGCTGGTGACCTGCACGGCGTTGCCCAGTGGCAGCTTGGTCAGCGGGTCGAAGAAGTACACCTGCATGCCCATGTTCTCAGCCAGAACCGAAAGCTGGGTACCAATCGAGCCGTAGCCGACGATGCCCAGTTTCTTGCCGCGGATTTCGAACGAGTTGGCAGCACTTTTGATCCAGCCGCCACGGTGGCAGGAGGCGTTCTTCTCAGGGATGCCGCGCAGCAGCAGGATGGCTTCGGCCAGTACCAGTTCGGCGACCGAGCGGGTGTTGGAGTATGGCGCGTTGAACACGGCGATACCGCGCTCGCGGGCAGCTTCCAGGTCAACCTGGTTGGTACCGATGCAGAAGCAGCCAACAGCGACCAGTTTCTTGGCGCAGTCGAAGATCTCTTCGGTGAGCTGGGTGCGCGAACGGATGCCGATGAAGTGGGCATCGGCGATCTTTTCCTTCAGCTCGGCTTCCGGCAACGAACCAGTGAGGTATTCGATGTTGGTGTAGCCGGCGGCCTTGAGGGTATCGACCGCGTTCTGGTGCACACCTTCAAGAAGAAGGAACCGGATCTTGCTCTTGTCGAGAGAAGTCTTGCTCATCTGCGTAAACCTGTATCCCGGAGATAAAATGGCGAGGGGTGATGCCAGGCGCGAGGGCAGCCTTAGCATGAACAGCGGGAGGGCTATGCTAGCATACGCGACACAATCTGAGCTTATCCCGACAGGTGAAGAGTGCTCAGGGTGACCATGAATAAGTCGAGAGTTCCAGCGATGACCCGCCCCGCTGTTATTGAAGAACTGATGACCCTTGTCGACCCGGGCAAGGTCCTGACTGACCCGGTTTCCCTCGAAGCGTATGGCAAGGACTGGACCAAGCATTACCCGCCAGCGCCCAGCGCCATCGTCTTTCCCAAAACGATAGAACAGGTGCAAGCCATTGTGCACTGGGCCAATGCGCACAAGGTGGCGCTGGTGCCCTCTGGCGGGCGTACAGGGCTTTCTGCTGGTGCGGTGGCGGCCAATGGCGAGGTTGTGGTCGCCTTCGACTACATGAACCAGATCCTTGGCTTCAATGCTTTCGACCGCACTGTGGTTTGCCAGCCAGGGGTCATCACCCGCCAGTTGCAAACCTTCGCCGAAGAGCAAGGCCTGTATTACCCGGTGGACTTCGCTTCCAGCGGCTCCAGCCAGATTGGCGGCAATATCGGCACCAATGCCGGCGGAATCAAGGTGATCCGCTACGGCATGACCCGCAACTGGGTGGCCGGGCTGAAAGTGGTCACCGGCAAGGGCGAGTTGCTGGAACTGAACAGGGATCTGATCAAGAACGCCACCGGCTACGACCTGCGGCAGCTGTTCATCGGTGCCGAGGGTACGCTGGGCTTCGTGGTCGAGGCCACCATGCGCCTGGACCGCGCACCGCGCAACCTCACCGCCATGGTGTTGGGCACACCGGACTTCGACTCGATCATGCCGGTGCTGCACGCTTTCCAGGGCAAGCTGGACCTGACCGCTTTCGAGTTCTTCTCCGACAAGGGGCTGGCCAAGATCCTCGCCCGCGGCGATGTACCTGCGCCGTTCGCGACTGATTGCCCGTTCTATGCATTGCTGGAGTTCGAGGCCAGCACTGAAGACGTTGCCAACGAAGCATTGGCTACCTTCGAGCATTGCGTCGAGCAGGGTTGGGTGCTGGATGGGGTGATGAGCCAGAGCGAAACCCAGCTGAAAAACCTGTGGAAGCTGCGCGAGTACCTGTCGGAAACCATCTCGCACTGGACACCGTACAAGAACGACATTTCCGTCACTGTCTCGAAAGTGCCTGCGTTCCTGCGCGATATCGACGTCATCGTCTCTGAACATTATCCGGATTATGAAGTGGTGTGGTACGGCCATATTGGTGACGGCAACCTGCACCTGAACATCCTCAAGCCTGAGCATATGAGCAAGGATGACTTCTTCGCTTCGTGTGCCAAGGTCAACAAGTGGGTGTTCGAGATTGTCGAGCGTTACAACGGGTCGATTTCTGCCGAGCATGGTGTAGGCATGACAAAGCGTGACTACCTGAGCTACAGCCGTTCCCCTGAAGAAATCGCCTGCATGAAAGCAATAAAGGCCGTGTTCGACCCTAACGGCATCATGAATCCGGGTAAGATCTTTGCACCTGAATAAAAAGCAGTATCCAGAGGAGTCGGCCATGAGTTACCAGCACCAGTACGTAGACGGCACGCGCATTCACTTCCCCCTGGGCAAGGTGGTGTGCATCGGCCGTAACTATGCCGAGCACGCCAAGGAACTGGACAACCCGATCCCCACCGAGCCGCTGCTGTTCATCAAGCCGGGCAGCTGCGTGGTGCCGGCCGAAGGTGGCTTCAAGATCCCGGCCGAGCGTGGGTCGGTGCACTATGAAGTTGAAATTGCCGTACTGCTGGGCAAACCGCTGTCGACCCATCCGAGCGAGGAAGAGGTGCTGGACGCCATTTCCGGTTACGCGCCGGCGCTGGACCTGACCCTGCGCGACGTGCAGGCCAAGCTGAAGGAAAAGGGCCTGCCCTGGGAGCTGGCCAAGTGCTTTGACGGCGCTTGCGTGCTGCCACCGTTCGTCTCGGCTGCCAGCTTCGAGGATGTGACAGACATCCCGGTGCGCCTGACCGTGAATGGCGAAGTGCGCCAGGAGGGTAACAGCGCGCTGATGCTGAACCCGATCGTGCCGATGATTCAGTACATGGCAGCGCATTTCTCGTTGCAGGCGGGGGATGTGATCCTCACTGGTACACCGGCGGGCGTTGGGCCGTTCAATGTCGGTGACGAGCTGGTGCTGGAGCTGCCGGGTGTGAGCCGCTTCGAAAGCCGGGTGCTTTAACTCGAAACCGCGTCGCCTTCTTCGCGGGTAAACCCGCTCCTACAGGGATTGCACAGGCCTTGAATACTGTGCAGCACCTTGGGCGCGGGTTTACCGGCGAAGAGGCCGGCCCTGTTTACCGATTTTTCACACCCAATCCGGATAATGCGCGCACCTACGCCCATTTCCCCAGGATCACCGCATGCCATCCTCCTCCAGCGCCCCGGCAACTCCCAAGCGTCGCTTCTACCTGCGCTGGCCCTTCGGCCTGGCCGTGGCGGCGGTGATCGGCTATGGCGTGGCCGTGGCCATGCACTGGGATGACCGCGGTGCACTGTGGGTAAAAGAAGGCTTCGAAAGCACCGCCGAGCGTAGCGAAAGCGTGTGGTTGCCGGATTACCAGGTGGACATCGACGCCAAACCGCTGCCGGGCATGGATGATGATGAAGCCTCGGATGTGGCCTTCAACCCGCAAACGCGCACCCTGTTCGCGGTCATGGGCAAGAACCCGATCCTGGTCGAGCTGAGCCTGGAGGGCGATGTGCTGCGCAAGATCCCGCTCAACGGCTGGAACAACCCCGAAGGCGTCGCGGTGCTGGAAGACGGCAACCTGGCCATCACTGACGAGCGCCTGCACGATCTGACCGTGGTCAAGGTGGACGCGCAGACCACGGCACTGAATCACGACGACTTCCAGAGCCACGACCTGGGCCCGTCGGTCAAAAGCAACAAGGGCTTCGAGGCCATCGCCTGGGACCCGCTGCGCAAGCGCCTGATCATTGGCGAGGAGCGCCCGCCCAAGCTGTACACCTGGAGTACCGATGGCCGCAGCCCGCTCCAGGGTGACAAACAGCCGTTGCCGAGCGATGAACTCGACTTGCGCAACCTGTCTGCCCTGGGGGTCGACCCGCGTACTGGACACTTGCTGGTGCTCTCGGCCGATTCCAACATGCTGCTGGAGCTGGACGAGCAGGGCCAGCAAGTCAGCTTCATGACACTGCTGGGCGGCTTCAACGGGCTTGAAGACACCATTCCGCGGGCTGAGGGGGTGGCCATGGACGACAAGGGCAACTTGTACATGGTCAGCGAGCCGGCGCTTTTCTATCGGTTCAAGAAGAACTGACAACATCATCAGATTTGCCTGACGCTTGCATTAAGCTTTGCTTCAGCCATTCATGATTAGATTCGCCATCCTTGTGTCGAGTCTGTCCCTATGCGTCGTTTTGTTCGCCTGCTCCTTGTTCTGGCTGCCGTTGGTCTGCTCCTGCTTGGCTGGGCTGGGCAGGAGTTTCGCCTGTTCGAGCGTGGCTGGTTCAATCTGAAGACCTGGTGGCAGCCTGTGGAGCGCAGCATTGGCCTGGACCGCTACCGGGTGGTGCTGGAGGCGCAACCGATCGAAGGGCTGGATGATGACATTTCGGCGCTGACCTACGACCCCGACCGCAAAACCCTCTTCACGGTCACCAATGCACGTTCGGAGCTGATCGAGCTGTCGCTGGACGGCCGTATCCTGCGACGTGTGCCGCTGACTGGCTTTGGCGACCCGGAGGCGGTGGAGTACGTTGGGCCAAACAGCTATGTGATTACCGACGAGCGTCAGCAACGGCTGATTCGCGTACGGCTGGACGACGACACGCTGTTTCTCGATGCCGGTGATGCCGAGCAGCTGACGTTGGGCATTGGCCTCAATGGCAACAAGGGCTTCGAGGGCCTGGCCTACGATTCAGCGGGCAAGCGCCTGTTCGTGGCAAAGGAGCGGGACCCGATGCTGATCTATGAGGTGCATGGCTTCCCACATGACAATCCGGAAAAGCCCTACGCCGTGCATGTGGTGCAGGACCGCAAGCGCGATTCACGGTTGTTTGTGAGGGACCTGTCGAGTTTGCAGTTCGATGAGCGCAGTGGGCATCTGCTGGCGCTGTCGGACGAGTCGCGGCTGGTGCTGGAGCTGGATGTCGAGGGTAGGCCGCTGAGTACCTTGTCTTTGCGCAAGGGCTTCCAGGGGTTGCAGGCGACGGTGCCGCAGGCGGAGGGCATTGCGATGGATGAAGTGGGGACCATTTACCTGGTCAGTGAGCCGAACCTGTTCTATGTGTTCAAGCAGCCGGCTGACTGATTGCCTGTCAGGGCCTATTCGCGGGTAAACCCGCTCCTACCCAGGCTTGTGGGGTACCTGTAGGAGCGGGTTCACCCGCGAAGAGTTTTACTCGGCCTTGAGGCTCTTAACGCCCTCAGCAGTGCCCAATAACAGCAGATCCGCCGGCCGCGCCGCGAACAGACCGTTGGTCACCACGCCGACGATGGCGTTGATCTGCGCCTCAAGCTCCACCGGGTTGGTGATCTGCAGGTTGTACACATCCAGGATCACGTTGCCGTTGTCGGTGACCACGCCTTCACGGTACACCGGGTCGCCACCCAGCTTCACCAGCTGACGCGCCACGTGGCTGCGGGCCATGGGGATCACTTCGACCGGCAGCGGGAAGGCCCCCAGTACCGGCACCAGCTTGCTGCCGTCGGCGATGCAGATGAAGGTCTTGGCCACGGCCGCGACGATCTTTTCGCGGGTCAGGGCTGCGCCGCCGCCCTTGATCAGGTGCAGGTGTGCATCGCTCTCGTCGGCGCCGTCCACGTAGAACTCAAGCTCGCTGACGCTGTTCAGTTCGTAGACCGGGATGCCATGGCCCTTCAGGCGCTGGGCAGTGGCTTCGGAGCTGGCGACTGCGCCGTCGAAAGCGGTCTTGTGCTGAGCCAGGGCATCGATGAAGAAGTTGGCGGTCGAACCGGTACCGACGCCTACGACGCTCTTTTCATCCAGCTTGGGCAGAATGAAGTCGACAGCGGCCTGGGCGACGGCCTGTTTGAGTTGGTCCTGGGTCATGCGGGCTCCGGAAGGGGCAGGGCGGTTTCAAAGTCACCTAGTATAACGGCTCGCACGGCTTTGCTGTGGTCGCCCGACGTAGCGCTGGGGTAGACTCCCAGCCCTCGTCCCGCGGCCCAGTGATGCTTTCCCGATGCTCGAACAGTACGTCAAGAAGATCCTCACCTCGCGCGTCTATGACGTTGCCGTCGAAACCCCGTTGCAGAGCGCCGGGCAGCTGAGCAAGCGCCTGGGCAACCAGATTCTGCTCAAGCGCGAAGACCTGCAGCCAGTATTCTCGTTCAAGATCCGCGGCGCCTATAACAAACTGGCCCAGCTGAGCCCGGAAGAACTGGCCCGTGGCGTGGTCACCGCCTCGGCCGGCAACCACGCCCAAGGCCTGGCCCTGGCCGCGCGCGAAATGGGCATCAAGGCCACCATCGTGATGCCCAAGACTACTCCGGAGATCAAGGTCGAAGGCGTGCGCTCGCGCGGTGGCAAGGTGGTGCTGCATGGCGACTCGTTCCCTGAGGCGTTGGCCTATTCGCTGAAACTGGTCGATGAAAAGGGCTTTGTCTACGTTCACCCTTACGACGATCCGCACACCATCGCCGGGCAGGGCACCGTCGCCATGGAAATCCTGCGCCAGCACCCTGGCCAGCTAGACGCGATCTTCGTCCCGGTGGGCGGCGGCGGCCTGATCGCCGGCATTGCTGCCTACGTGAAGTACCTGCGACCGGAAATCAAGGTAATCGGTGTCGAGCCGGACGACTCCAATTGCCTGCAGGCGGCCATGGCTGCCGGTGAGCGCGTGGTGCTGCCGCAGGTCGGGCTGTTCGCCGATGGCGTGGCGGTGGCGCAGATTGGCCAGCACACGTTCGATATCTGCCGCCACCATGTGGACGAAGTCGTCACTGTCAGTACCGATGAAATCTGTGCAGCAATCAAGGATATCTACGACGATACCCGCTCGATCACCGAGCCTGCTGGCGCGCTAGGTGTGGCGGGCATCAAGAAGTACGTCGAGCTATACGGCGTCAGCGGCCAGACCTTGGTGGCCATCGACTCCGGTGCCAACGTCAATTTCGATCGCCTGCGCCATGTGGCCGAGCGTGCCGAGCTGGGCGAGAAGCGCGAGGCGATCATCGCCGTGACCATCCCTGAGCGCCCGGGTAGCTTCAAGGCCTTCTGCGAGGCTATCGGCAAGCGTCAGATCACCGAGTTCAACTACCGCAAGCACACCTCTGACGAAGCGCATATCTTCGTTGGGGTGCAGACCCACCCGGAAAACGACCCGCGCGCTGCGCTGGTGCAGCAACTGACCGAGCAGGGCTTCCCGGTTACCGATCTGACCGACAACGAACTGGCCAAGCTGCATATTCGTCATATGGTCGGCGGCCACTCGGCCGGTGCCAGCGACGAAATGGTGCTGCGCTTCGAATTCCCCGAGCGGCCGGGGGCGCTGTTCAACTTCCTCAACAAGCTGGGCGGGCGCTGGAACATCTCGATGTTCCACTACCGCAACCATGGCGCGGCTGACGGGCGCGTGGTGGCGGGGCTGCAGGTGCCGGAGGACGAACGTCACCTGGTGCCGGCAGCGCTGGCCAAGATCGGTTACCCGTACTGGGACGAGACCGAAAACCCGGCCTACAAACTGTTCCTGGGCTGAGCGGCTAAGCTAGGGCTGATGGCCCTTTCGCGGGCTTGCCCGCTCCCGCAGGCACTGCGCAGGCCCCAAGGCCTGAGATACCTTGGCAGGAGCGGGTAAGCCCGCGAAGAAGCTACCGCAAAATGCCAGTTTAAGGACGACCGAGACATGGAACACCTGACCACGCTCAAGACCTTGCACATCATTGCCACCGCGCTGCTGTTTCTGGGTGCCCTGGGCCTGGCGATCTGGACCTGGCGCGCCCGCCGCCAGGGCGATGCCGACGCCTACGCCAAGCTGCTGCGCCGGCCGTTGGTGTTCGTCTGGCTGGTGATGGGCCTGTGCCTGGTAAGCATGCCGTTCACCGGCTGGTGGCTGGTACACCTGGTGGGCTGGCCACTGGGGCAGACCTGGGTGTTGGCATCCAGTGTCATCTATACCGTCGGTGCGTTTGCCCTGTGGTGGCTGCTGGTGCGGCTGAACCGGCTGCGCAAGGCCGAGGTGGTCGGGTTGCGGTTCACCCTGGCGCTGGCGGTGTTCAGTGGGGTTTGCTTCCTGTCCATTGCCGGGCTGATGGGGGCCAAGCCGGTCTGACAGCCTTGTGCTGTTTGTGCCGGCCTCTTCGCGGGTGAACCCGCTCCTACAGGTACAGCGCAGCCCTCAAGGCCTGTGGTGATTCCTGTGGGAGCGGGCGTGCCCGCGAAAAGGCCGACACGCGAAACCTCAATCCCGCAGCGAGATCACCGGCCACCCACGGTTATCGGCCTCGGCCCGCAGGTCCGGGGCCGGGTCCACTGCCACTGCGTGGGTCACCCGCTGCAACAACGGCAGGTCATTCATCGAGTCGCTATAGAAGTAGCTGTCCTCAAGATCAAAGCCGTTCTCCAGCATCCAGCGCTCCAGCCGCGTCACTTTGCCTTCACGGAAACACGGTATATCGGTACTACGCCCGGTATAGCGGCCGTCGCGTATCTCGCACTCGGTTGCCAGCAACACCCGCACCCCCAGGCGCCGGGCGATTGGTGCGGTGACGAAGCGGTTGGTAGCAGTGATGATCACCAGTTGGTCGCCCGCCTCGCGGTGCTGCTGCAGCAAGGCCAGGGCCCTGGGCAGGATGATGGGCTCGATGCAGTCGCGCATGAAGTCGCGGTGCCATTCGTCGAGTTTGGCCATGGGTGTTGCCGCCAGGATCTCCATGGAAAAGGTCAGGTAGGCCTGCAGGTCCAGGGTGCCATTGAGGTAGTCCTGGTAGAAGCTGTCGTTGCGTTGCTTGTAGGCGACCGGGTCGAGAATGCCGCGCTCGCAAAGATAGTCACCCCAGGCATGGTCGCTGTCGCCACCGAGGAGGGTATTGTCCAGGTCGAATAAAGCCAGGCGCATCGCGGTCACTCGCATCAGCCACAGGGTAGGCCCGCAGAATACGGAGTTTTCACGCAGCTGCACATAAGCTTGGCGGGCGCGTTGCTGCGCTCGCAAGCTTTGTGGAACAATGCGTTGACATGCGTTTGCGAGGTTGCTGCCGTGATCGACCCGGATGGTTTTCGCCCCAATGTCGGGATCATTCTCACGAATGATGCCGGGCAGGTGCTATGGGCTCGACGGATCAACCAGGATGCCTGGCAATTCCCCCAGGGTGGTATCAACCCTGACGAGACGCCGGAAGATGCCCTGTACCGCGAGCTGAACGAAGAAGTTGGCCTTGAACGCGACGATGTAGAAATTCTTGCCTGCACCCGTGGCTGGTTGCGTTATCGTTTACCACAGCGCTTGGTACGTACCCACAGCCAGCCGCTGTGCATCGGCCAGAAGCAGAAGTGGTTCCTGCTGCGCCTGGTCAGCAACGAACAACGGGTGCGGATGGACCTGACCGGCAAGCCGGAATTCGACGGCTGGCGCTGGGTGAGCTATTGGTATCCGCTGGGCCAGGTTGTGACATTCAAGCGCGAGGTGTACCGACGCGCCCTGAAAGAGCTAGCACCGCGTCTTTTGACGCGCGACTGACGACGGAGTTCGACCCCGAGCCATGCTCAATACGCTGCGCAAGATCGTCCAGGAAGTAAACTCCGCCAAAGATCTCAAGTCGGCGTTGGGGATCATTGTCTTGCGCGTCAAGGAAGCCATGGGCAGCCAGGTCTGCTCGGTCTACCTGCTCGACCCGGAAACCAACCGCTTCGTGCTGATGGCTAGCGAAGGCCTGAACAAGCGCTCCATCGGTAAAGTCAGCATGGCCCCCAACGAGGGCCTGGTTGGCCTGGTCGGTACCCGGGAAGAGCCACTGAACCTGGAAAATGCCGCCGACCACCCGCGTTACCGCTACTTTGCCGAAACCGGCGAAGAGAAATTTGCCTCTTTCCTGGGGGCGCCGATCATCCACCACCGCCGTGTGGTCGGGGTACTGGTCATCCAGCAAAAGGAGCGCCGCCAGTTCGACGAGGGCGAGGAAGCCTTCCTGGTCACCATGAGCGCCCAGCTTGCCGGGGTTATCGCCCACGCCGAGGCTACCGGCTCGATCCGGGGCCTGGGCCGTCAGGGCAAAGGTATTCAAGAGGCCCGCTTCGTGGGTGTGCCGGGGTCGCCTGGCGCCGCCGTGGGGCGTGCGGTGGTGATGTTGCCGCCGGCTGACCTGGAAGTGGTCCCGGACAAGACCGTCGATGACATCGACGCCGAACTCAAGCTGTTCCAGAACGCCCTGGAAGGTGTGCGCGACGACATGCGCAAGCTGTCGGCCAAGCTCGCCACCCAGCTGCGCCCGGAAGAGCGCGCGCTGTTCGACGTGTATCTGATGATGCTTGAAGACGCAGCCTTGGGCGGAGAGGTGACCGAGGTCATCAAGACCGGCCAATGGGCCCAGGGCGCCCTGCGCCAGGTGGTGGGTGAGCACGTCAACCGCTTCGAGCTGATGGACGATGATTACCTGCGTGAGCGTGCCTCCGACGTCAAGGACCTGGGGCGGCGCCTGCTGGCGTATCTGCAGGAAGCACGCTCGCAGTCGCTGGTGTATGCCGACAACACCATCCTGGTCAGTGAGGAACTGACACCGGCCATGCTTGGTGAAGTGCCGGAAGGCAAGCTGGTCGGCCTGGTCTCGGTACTCGGCTCGGGCAACTCCCACGTCGCCATCCTCGCGCGGGCCATGGGCATCCCCACGGTGATGGGCCTGGTCGACCTGCCGTACTCCAAAGTCGACGGTATTGAACTGATCGTCGACGGCTACAAGGGCGAGGTGTTCACCAACCCCAGCGAAGTGCTGCGCAAGCAGTACAGCGAAGTGGTCGAAGAGGAACGCCAGCTGGCCCAAGGGCTGGATGCACTGCGCGAACTTCCGTGCATCACCCCCGACGGCCACCGCATGCCCCTGTGGGTCAATACCGGCCTGCTCGCTGACGTGGCCCGTGCCCAGCAGCGCGGCGCCGAAGGGGTGGGCCTGTACCGCACTGAAGTGCCGTTCATGATCAACCAGCGCTTCCCCAGTGAAAAAGAGCAGCTGGCCATCTACCGTGAGCAGCTGGCGGCCTTCCACCCGCTGCCGGTGACCATGCGTACCCTCGACATCGGTGGTGACAAGGCGCTGTCGTACTTCCCGATCAAGGAAGAAAACCCGTTCCTCGGCTGGCGCGGCATCCGCGTCACCCTCGACCACCCGGAAATCTTCCTGGTACAGACCCGCGCCATGCTCAAGGCCAGCGAGGGCCTGAACAACCTGCGCATCCTGCTGCCGATGATTTCCGGCATTCACGAGCTGGAAGAGGCGCTGCACCTGATCCACCGCGCCTGGGGTGAAGTGCGTGATGAAGGTACCGATGTACCGATGCCGCCCGTGGGTGTGATGGTGGAAATTCCAGCGGCGGTGTACCAGACCAAGGAACTGGCGCGGCAGGTGGACTTCCTGTCGGTCGGCTCCAACGACCTGACCCAGTATCTGCTGGCGGTGGACCGCAACAACCCGCGGGTCGCCGACCTGTACGACTACCTGCACCCGGCGGTACTGCAGGCGCTGAACACGGTGGTGCGCGACGCCCATGGCGAAGGCAAGCCGGTGAGCATCTGCGGTGAGATGGCCGGTGACCCGGCAGCGTCAGTCCTGTTGATGGCCATGGGTTTTGACAGCCTGTCGATGAACGCCACCAACCTGCCGAAGGTCAAGTGGATGCTGCGCCAGATCAATATGGGCAAGGCCAAGGAACTGCTGGCCGAGGCCTTGAGCCATGACAACCCGCAGGTTATCCACAGCTCGCTGCAACTGGCCTTGAAGAACCTTGGGTTGGCGCGGATGATTGGGCCTGAGGCCAACAAGACCCTCTGACTGAGCGCTGCCTGTTCGGGCCTCTTCGCGGGTAAACCCGCTCCTACGCGCGGAGCGGGTGTGTACATCTGGTGGCCCGGCACAGGCCGTTGTAGGAGCGGGTTCACCCGCGAAGAGGCCCGAGCAAACAACATCAAATGCTCAGGCCAACAACTCAATTTCCCCCAAATGCCCGCCAAAAGGCCCGAAGCTGCGCTCAACCAGCCGCCTTCGCCCCTGATTATCCACAATCAGCACTGTACTCGCCCGGGTCCCGTAATTCTGGCTGGCGATGAATACGCTCGACAGCAACTTCTCGGTCGCCAACCCCACGCCTGTCTCGGGTAGATCACCATCAGCCGCGGGCTCGTTGTCCGCAAGCAATGCCAGCAGCCTGTGCGGCTCCGGTGTGTCCAGCAGGCTCTGCAGCCCGTCACGTGCCTTCACCAGTTTCGGCCACGGTGTATCCAGCCCGGCGTTCGAAAGCCCGTAAACCCCAGCCTTCAGCAGGCGCGGCGTGGCCTCACGGGCATGCAGATAACCCAGTCGCTGCCCATCACCCACCAGCAGGTTGAACCCCGAGTACTGCCCGCTACGGCTGGCCACCTGGTCCAGGTAAGCCTCGACCCCCAGCTCCCCTTGCAGAAACGCCGCCACCAGTTCACCCCGCGAGCGAGGCCCCGGCGCCTGGCCTGGGTCGCGGATGTTGGTCAGCGCGGCAAAGCGCTGCTGTGGGCCTATGCCCAGCCAGGTACCGCCCGCTTCCAGGTCGCGCCCGGCATGCACCCCGGGTGCATCCTCCCAGGCCGCCAGGGGCTGAGTGGGGCGGGCATAGAATTCGTCGCGGTTGGCCGCCACGATCAGCGGCAGGGCGTGCCCCGGCCGCCAGGCAAATACGATCAGGCACATAGGTTGGCCTCTGTGTTTTCTGGTCACTGTACCCACAGGAGCGGTGCGGATCCATCCTGACACAGAGTTCACTAGAGCCTCGAGCCCGGCTTCCGTTACCATGCCGGATTGATTTCTAGGGGACGCCGAATGGAATTCGTGCTCTATCTGTTGTTGGGCGCCTGTGCCGGTGTGCTGGCCGGGCTGTTCGGCGTGGGCGGCGGCATCATCATCGTGCCGGTGTTGGTGTTCAGCTTTACCCTGCAGGGTTTCGACGCTTCGGTGCTGACCCACCTGGCAGTCGGCACGTCGCTGGCTACCATCGTCTTCACTTCTATCAACGCCGTGCTGGAGCACCACCGCAAGGGTGCCGTGCAATGGCCAATCTTCGCCTGGATGACCTTCGGCATCCTCCTGGGGGCGGGGGTCGGCGCCAAGACCGCCTCGCTGATCCAGGGCCCGTTGCTGCAAAAGATCATTGGCGTGTTCGCCCTGGTCATCGCCGCGCAGATGGCGCTGGACCTCAAACCCAAGGCCAGCCGTGGCGTCCCCGGCAAGCCCGCATTGATCGGCGCAGGCGGCGTAATCGGTTGGGCTTCGGCCATTTTCGGCATTGGCGGTGGTTCGCTGACGGTGCCGTTCCTCACCTGGCGTAGCCTGCCCATGCAGCAGGCAGTAGCCACGTCATCGGCCTGTGGCCTGCCGATTGCTGTGGCCAGTGCCCTGAGCTTCATGCTGCTGGGGTGGCACGAGGAGCACCTGCCGCCTAACAGCCTGGGTTACGTGTACCTGCCGGCGCTGGTCGGCATTGCCGTGACCAGCATGTTTTTTGCCCGCTTCGGCGCGCGCCTGGCGCACAAGCTGTCGCCCCGTTTGTTGAAACGCCTGTTCGCAGCCCTGCTGTTCTGTGTCGGCCTCAGCTTTTTGATTTGAATCGAGAGGAAGTTCCATGCTGCCTTACCCGCAGATAGACCCCGTGGCCTTGGCCATCGGGCCGCTGAAAATCCATTGGTACGGCCTGATGTACCTGATCGGCATAGGCGGTGCCTGGCTGCTCGCCTCGCGCCGACTGAACCGCTTCGACCCCACCTGGACGCGCGAAAAGCTTTCCGACCTGGTGTTCTGGCTGTCGATGGGGGTGATCGTCGGTGGCCGACTGGGCTACGTACTGCTCTACGACCTGCACGCCTACCTGGCCAACCCGGCACTGATCTTAGAGGTATGGAAGGGTGGCATGTCGTTCCACGGCGGCCTCATCGGCGTGATGCTGGCGGCTTTGTGGTTCGGCAAGCGCAACAACAAGTCGTTCTTCGAACTGATGGACTTCGTGGCCCCGCTGGTGCCGATCGGCCTGGGCGCCGGGCGCATCGGCAACTTCATCAACGCCGAGCTGTGGGGCAAGCCTACCGATCTGCCATGGGCGATGATCTTCCCGCCGTTCAGTGACCCGGCGCAGCTGCCGCGTCACCCCTCGCAGCTGTACCAGTTCGCCCTTGAGGGCGTGGCGCTGTTCGTCATCCTGTGGCTGTTCTCGCGCAAGCCACGGCCGACCATGGCGGTGTCGGGAATGTTCTCGTTGTGCTATGGCATCTTCCGCTTTGCCGTGGAGTTTGTCCGGGTGCCGGATGCACAACTCGGTTACATCGCGTTCGGCTGGCTCACTCAAGGCCAGTTGCTGTGCATTCCGATGATAGTCGGTGGCCTCGTCTTGATCTGGTGGGCTTATAATCGCAAGCCCACGGCGAAACCCGCCTGATTAATCCCACGGCAGGGGCGATCCCCCTGCCGTTTTTGCTACAGGTAAGCCATGAAACAGTATCTGGACCTGGTCCGCGACGTCATCGACAACGGCACGTTGCAAGGAAACCGCACCGGCATCCGCACCATCAGCCTGCCGGGCGCGATGCTGCGTTTCGACCTGCAGAAGGGCTTTCCGGCCATTACCACACGCAAGCTGGCGTTCAAGTCGGCGATTGGTGAAATGGTCGGTTTCCTGCGTGGCGTGAAGAACGCCGGTGAGTTTCGCGAGCTGGGCTGCAAGGTCTGGGACCAGAACGCCAACGAAAACGCTCAGTGGCTGGCCAATCCGTTTCGTCAGGGCCATGACGACCTGGGCGAGATCTATGGCGTGCAATGGCGCCAGTGGCCGGGCTACAAGCGCATCCCGCTGAGCAACCCGGCGGCTATCGAGATGGCCGAGCAAGCCGGTTTCCGCCGCATTGCCCAGGACGAAGAGGACGGCGTCGCGTTCGTCATCCTGTACAAGGCGATCGACCAGGTGCGCCAGTGCCTGGACACCATCGCAAACGACCCGGGTAGCCGCCGTATCCTGTTCCACGGCTGGAACTGCGCGCAACTGGACGAAATGGCACTGCCTCCGTGTCACTTGCTGTACCAGTTCCACCCGAATGTCGAGACCAGGGAAATTTCCCTGACCCTCTACATCCGCTCCAACGACCTGGGGCTGGGCACGCCGTTCAACCTCACCGAAGGCGCGGCACTGCTGTCGCTGTTCGGCCGCCTGACCGGCTATACACCGCGCTGGTTCACCTACTTCATCGGCGATGCCCATGTGTATGAAAACCACCTGGACATGCTCAACGAGCAGCTCCAGCGCGAGCCGCTGGAGGCGCCGAAGCTGGTCATCAGCGACCGTGTGCCGGCGTTTGCCGAGACTGGCAAATACGAGCCGGAGTGGCTGGAGAAGATCGAGCCGAGTGATTTCTGGCTGGAAGGTTATGAGCACCACGCGCCGATGACAGCGCCGATGGCGGTCTGATAGATCTTCATTGTTTGAACTGGCCTCTTCGCGGGTGAACCCGCTCCCACAGGCTGCTGCACAGGCCTAAGTCGTGCGCGGTCCCTGTGGGAGCGGGTTCACCCGCGAAGCTTTTGGCTCAATGCCCGTGACTGCGCCCCACATGCGAATGTTCGGTATCCGGCACCGATACCGCCCCGTTCGTCTCCAATTGCTGCAAGATCGCGCATTCACTCCCCTGCGCGTTGCAGCGCCGCCGCAGCTCCACCAACTGCTCCTGCAATGCCACCAAGCCATCGATCCGCGCCTGAACATGCTCGATATGCTCGTCGATCAGCGCATTGACGCTGCCGCACGCGTCGTCGGGGCTGTCGCGCAGGCGTAGCAGGCTGCGAATTTCGTCCAGGGTCATGTCCAGCGTGCGGCAGTTGCGGATGAAGGTCAGCCGCTCCACATGGGCCTGGGTGTACAGCCGGTAGTTGCCGTCGCTGCGTGCTGGCTCCGGCAGCAGGCTTTCACGCTCGTAGTAGCGGATGGTTTCCACCGCGCAGTCGGTGGCTTTGGCCAGTTCTCCGATCTTCATCACGAAATCTCCAGCAAAGAGGCTTGACCCTATAGTGGCTACAGGGTGTTCACTTGGCAACAGGCTCAATTTAAGGATGACCCATGAACCAGCCTGTCAGCCACGAACACAAGCATCCGCACGATCACGCTCATGGCGATGACGACCATAGCCATGCTGCCCACGGCCACAGCTGCTGCGGCGCCAAAGCCGCGCCGCCGCTGGTGCAACTGAGCGAAACGGCCAGTGCCCAGGCACAACTCAGTCGTTTCCGCATCGATGCCATGGACTGCCCCACCGAGCAGACCCTGATCCAGGACAAGCTGAGCAAGCTGGCCGGTATCGAACAGCTGGAATTCAACCTGATCAACCGCGTGCTTGGCGTGCGCCACACCTTGGACGGCACCGCCGATATCGAGCGGGCGATCGACAGCCTCGGCATGAAGGCCGAGCCGATCGCCGCCCAGGACGATGGCAGCGCCAGCGTGCCACAACCGGCCAAGGCCCACTGGTGGCCACTGGCATTGTCGGGCGTTGCCGCAATCGCCGCCGAAATCGTGCACTTTGCGGCACTGGCCCCGGAATGGGTGGTGGCGGGACTGGCACTGGCAGCGATCCTCGGTTGCGGCCTGGGTACCTACAAGAAGGGCTGGATTGCCCTGAAAAACCGTAACCTCAACATCAATGCGCTGATGAGCATCGCCGTGACGGGGGCCGTATTGATCGGCCAGTGGCCGGAGGCGGCTATGGTGATGGTGCTGTTCACCGTTGCCGAACTGATCGAAGCGCGCTCGCTGGACCGTGCGCGCAATGCCATCGGCGGGTTGATGCAGCTGACCCCGGACATGGCCACGGTGCAGCAGGCCGATGGCCTGTGGCGCGAACTGGACGTGCGTGATGTGGCCATCGGCGCACTGGTGCGGGTGCGCCCGGGTGAGCGCATCGGCCTGGACGGTGAAGTGACCAGTGGGCAATCCAGCGTCGATCAGTCGCCGATTACCGGCGAAAGCCTGCCTGTGGAGAAGGATGTGGGCGACAAGCTGTTCGCCGGCACCATCAACCAGGCGGGGGCGCTGGAGTTTCGCGTCACCGCCGCTGCCGGGCAGTCGACCCTGGCGCGGATCATCAAGGCGGTGGAGGAAGCGCAGGGTGCGCGGGCGCCTACCCAGCGCTTCGTCGACCGTTTCTCGCGCATCTACACCCCGGTGGTGTTCGCCATTGCCCTGGCCGTGGCGCTGATACCACCGCTGTTCATGGCTGGCGCCTGGTTCGACTGGATCTACCGGGCCTTGGTGCTGCTGGTTGTGGCCTGCCCATGCGCGCTGGTGATCTCGACCCCGGTGACCATCGTCAGTGGCCTGGCCGCTGCGGCGCGCAAAGGCATCCTGATCAAGGGTGGCGTTTACCTGGAGGGTGGTCGCCACCTGGACTTCCTGGCCCTGGACAAGACCGGCACCATCACCCATGGCAAGCCGGTGCAGACCGACGGCAAGGTACTCGTACCGCTGTTCGAAGACCGCGCGCAAGCCTTGGCGGCAAGCTTGGGCGAGCGGTCGGACCACCCGGTGTCCCGCGCCATTGCCGAGTTCGGCAAGCAGCAAGGCCTGGCCTTGAGCGAGGTCAGTGACTTTGCCGCCCTGGCCGGGCGCGGCGTGCGTGGCGTCATCGCCGGTGAGGTCTACCATTTGGGCAACCACCGCCTGGTCGAGGAACTGGGGCTGTGTTCGCCAGCGCTGGAGGCCCAACTGGATGCGCTGGAGCGCCAGGGCAAGACCGTGGTCCTGCTGCTCGACCGCTCCGGGCCACTGGCACTGTTCGCCGTGGCCGACACGGTCAAGGACAGCAGCCGTGAGGCGATCGCCGAATTGCATCAACTGGGTATCAAGACTGTCATGCTGACCGGTGACAATCCGCATACTGCGCAGGCCATTGCCGCCGTGGTGGGGATCGACCGCGCCGAGGGCAACCTGTTGCCGGCCGACAAGCTGAAAACCATTGAGGCGTTGTACGCCCAAGGCCATCGGGTGGGCATGGTCGGTGACGGCATCAACGACGCTCCGGCGCTGGCCCGCGCCGAAATCGGCTTTGCCATGGCTGCTGCCGGCACCGACACCGCCATCGAGACGGCCGATGTGGCGCTGATGGACGATGACTTGCGGAAAATCCCTGCCTTCGTCAGGCTGTCGCGCCAAAGTGCGGCGATCCTCATGCAGAACATCGTGCTGGCATTGGGCATCAAGGCGATATTTCTGGCGATCACCTTTGCCGGCATGGCCACGATGTGGATGGCGGTGTTCGCTGATATGGGCGTGAGCTTGCTGGTGGTGTTCAACGGCTTGCGCCTTTTGCGCAAATAGAGGACGTACATGCTGAGTTCCGAGCTGAAGGCCTTCTACATGGTGGCCCGTCTGGGCAGCATCACCCAGGCGGCGAAGAAGCTTGGCCTCAGCCAGCCCACGGTGACCACGCAGATCCGCAGCCTGGAAGGCCAGTACGCCGTGGAGCTGTTCTACCGCGGCGGGCGGCGCCTGGTGTTGAGCGAGGAGGGCTTACGCCTGCTGCCGATGGTCAAGGCGCTGCTGCAGCAGGAAGCCGACATCGAATTCGAGCTGCGCAACAGTGGCCAGGCCCAGGGCAGCCTGCGCATCGCTGCTACTGCGCCTTACTACATTCTCGACCTGGTCAAGGTCTATCGTGAACGCCTGCCACAGGTTGAAGTGGCGGTAGAGATCGGCAACTCGCAGCAGGTGCTGGAAATGCTCGAGGATTACCGGGTGGATATTGCCGCGTCGTCGCAATGGGTGGAGGACGCGCGGTTGGTGCGGCGGATACTGGGCACTGACCCGTTGGTGGTGGCGGTGCACCGCACCCACCCGCTTGCCCATCGCCAGACGGTGTCGATCGAGGTGGTGTCGGGGCATTGCCTGCTGATGCGCGAGAAGGGCTCGACCACACGCAAGCTGACCGAGCAGATGATGCAGGAGGCCGGGGTCAAGGCCGGCGCCCTGATGGAAATCGGCAGCCGCGAGTCGATCCGCGAAGCGGTGCTGCGCAATATCGGCATCAGCGTGATTGCCCGCCATGAGGTGCCGCACAATCCCGAACTTCGGGTGCTGGCGCTGGAAAATGCGCCGGTGATGCATGAGTACCTGTATTGCCTGAAGGAGCGGCGCCAGGCCCGGTTGCCGGCGGCATTCCTGGGGGTGGCGCAGGAAGTGGCCGGTTCGCAGTTCTAGATCCGTGTTGGCTTCTTCGCGGACAAACCCGCTCCTGCATTTCTGTGTACCCGCATGCCTGCATTTTCCGCGTACACGCATTCCGTTGTAGGGTTTTCCCGCGAAGAGGCCGGCACAGGCCACTACTAAATCTGCCTATACCACTATCACCGGCTTTTGCCTTACAGCCACAGAACCTTCGCACAGCCTGCCTAGCATGGCCCCATCTCTTCGATGAGGCCATGCCATGAACCACACCACCCCCGGCGCACAGATAAAAGTGTGCAACATCCACAAGCGCTTCGGTGCCTTCACGGCGCTCAACGATGTCTCGCTGGACATCGCCGCGGGCGAACTGGTGTGCCTGCTCGGCCCATCCGGCTGTGGCAAGACCACGCTGCTGCGTTGCATTGCCGGCCTGGAGCGCCAGGATCGCGGTACGCTGTACATCGGCGAACGCGATATCTCCAATCTGTCTCCCCAGGCGCGGGATTACGGCATCCTGTTCCAGTCCTACGCGCTGTTTCCCAACCTTACCGTCGAAGCCAATATCGCCTATGGCCTGACGGGCAGTGGTCGGGAGCAGGCCCGTCAGCGGGTGGCCGAAATGCTCGAACTAGTAGGCCTGACGGGCAGCGAGAAGAAGTACCCAGGCCAGCTCTCCGGTGGCCAGCAGCAGCGTGTGGCCCTGGCCCGCGCGCTGGCACCGTCGCCATCGCTGCTGCTGCTCGATGAGCCGATGTCGGCGCTGGACGCCCGGGTGCGCGAGCACCTGTGCACCGAACTGCGTCAACTGCAGCGCCAACTGGGCATCACCACGTTGATGGTTACCCACAACCAGGACGAGGCCATGTTGATGGCCGACCGCATTGCGGTGATGAACAACGGCCAGGTCGAACAGTACGCTACCCCGCAGGAAATCTACGACCACCCGGCCACGCCGTTCGTTGCCGAGTTCGTCGGCCAGGGCAACTGGCTGCCTTTCCAGCGCAGCAGCGATAGCCATGCCCAGGTCGGCGACATGAACATGCGCCTGGCGCCGGGTTCAGCCCAGGCCAGCAGTGGCCGGCTGTTCTGCCGCCCGGAAGCGATCACGGTCAACCCGGTGGTGCACGAAGAAAACCTGTTCCCGGCCATGGTCCGCGAAATCACCTTCCTCGGTAACCGCTGCCGCATGAGCTTTGAACTCAAGGCTCTGCCAGGCCATGCCCTGCTGGCCGAGCTCGCCCCCGAGGCCATGCCGCGCCTGGGTTCGCAGGACATCTGGGTGGCGTTGCCACCGCAGAGCCTGCAGGTGTTTGCCTGAGATGGCCGCGCCAATGTCCGTGCCGTTGAGCCAGGCCAAAGCCACGCCGCGTGCTGGCGTCGCCCTAGGTGACCGGCTGTTCGTCGTCGGCGGCAAGAGCGTGCTGCTGATTCTGTTGGTGCTGGCCGTGCTGATGCCGTTGCTGGCGATCTTCTGGCGTGGCTTCAGCGGTGAAGCGGGCCAGGGCGGTGGCTTGCTGGCGGCCCGTGAACTGTTCGCCAGCGCCAGCTTCCACTGGTTGCTTGGCAACAGCCTGTCGGTGGCCTTCACTGTCGCGGCCATTGTGGTACCGCTGGCCTATTTGTTCGCCTTTGCCCTGCAACGCACGTTGATCCCGGCCAAGGGCCTGTGGCGGGGGATTTCGCTGCTGCCATTGCTGGCACCGTCGATGCTGCCGGCCATCGCCCTGGTCTACCTGTTTGGCAACCAGGGCCTGCTGCGCGGGTTGCTCAGCGACAATATCTACGGCTTCTGGGGTATCGTGCTGGGCGAGGCTATCTACACCTTCCCGCATGCGCTGATGATTCTGCTGTCGGCACTGTCACTGGCTGATGCTCGCCTGTTCGATGCGGCCTCCAGCATGGGGGCAGGCTCGTGGCGGGCGTTCACCAGCATCACCTGGCCGGCCTCGCGCCAGGCGGTATTCGCGGCGTTTTGCCTGGTATTCACGCTGACTATCACAGACTTCGGTGTACCGGTCGTGGTGGGGGGCGACTATCAAGTGCTGGCGCTGGAAGCCTACAAGGCGGTGGTGGGCCAGCAACAGTTCGGCCGTGGCGCGCTGATCGGCATGGTGCTGCTGTTGCCGGCCCTGTTCAGCTTTACCGTCGACGCCTGGCTGCGCCGACGCCAGGGCGAGGCCATGGGTGGCCGTGCGCAGGTGTTCGAACCCAAGCCATCACGCGGCCGCGATGCCTGCTTCCTGACCATTGTGCTGCTGGTGTGCGCGGCGTTGCTGTTGGTGATCGGCATGGCGGTGTACTCCTCGCTGGTCACTTTCTGGCCCTACAACCTGTCGTTGTCGCTGCGCCACTACATGTTCGAAGACACTGCCGGTGGCGGCTGGCTGGCCTACCGCAATAGCGTGACCATGGCCATTGGCACCGCGCTGATTGGCAGCATCGTGATCTTCACCGGTGCCTACCTGATGGAGAAGACCCAGGGCCAACGCCTGCTCAACCATGCGCTGCGCCTGCTCAGCTTCATCCCCATGGCCGTGCCGGGCCTGGTGCTGGGCCTGGGCTACGTATTCTTCTTCAACCTGAACGGCAACCCGCTGCATGTGCTGTACGGCGGCATGGGGTTGCTGGTGGTGTGCACCATTGCCCATTACCTGACCACCGCGCAGATGACCGCGACCACCGCCCTGCGCCAGCTCGACGGCGAGTTCGAGGCCGCCGCGCTGTCGTTGAAAGCGCCGCTGTACAAGCACTTCCTGCGCGTGACTGTGCCGATCTGCTTGCCGGCACTGCTGGATATCATCCGCTACCTGTTCGTATCGGCGATGACCACCGTGTCGGCAGCGATTTTCCTGTACAGCCCCGACACCATCCTGGCTGCCGTTGCCGTGCTGAACATGGACGACGCCGGCAACGTTGGTGGTGCCGCCGCCATGTCCACCCTGATCCTGCTGACCAGTGCCGGCGCCTCATTGTTGCTGGCTGCAGCCTCGCGCGGCCTGCTGCGCCGTTCCCAAGCCTGGCGCCAACGCGCCGCGACCGTCTGACTTCCAAGGAACCTACCCATGCACAAGCACCTTACCCTTGCCGCTGCCGTTTCCGCCGTGTTCAGCCTGCAGGCTTCAGCCGCCGATACCCAGCTGACGGTCTACACCGCCCTGGAAGCCGAACAGCTGAAAACCTACAAGCAGGCCTTCGAGAAGGCCAACCCGGATATCGAGATCAAGTGGGTGCGTGATTCCACTGGCATCATCACCGCCAAGCTGCTGGCCGAGAAAGAGCGCCCACAAGCCGATGCTGTGTGGGGGTTGGCGGCATCGAGCCTGGCCATCCTCGACCAGAACGGCATGCTCGAAGCCTATGCGCCGAAGGACCTGGGCAAGATCTCCGGCAATTATCGCGACGCCGCCAACCCGCCAGCCTGGGTCGGCATGGACGTGTGGGCCGCCACCATTTGCTTCAATACCATCGAGGCCGAGAAACAGGGCCTGAGCAAACCGGTGAGCTGGCAGGACCTGACCAAGCCCGAGTACAAGGGCAAGATCGTCATGCCCAACCCGGCTTCGTCCGGTACCGGCTTCCTGGATGTCAGTGCCTGGTTGCAGACCTTTGGCGAGCCGCAGGGCTGGGCCTACATGGACGCGCTGCACCAGAACATTGGCCAGTACGTTCATTCCGGCTCAAAGCCGTGCAAGCTGGCGGCGGCGGGCGAGTTCCCGATCGGTATTTCGTTCGAATATCCGGCCGTGCAGCTCAAGCGCCAAGGCGCGCCGTTGGACATCGTGCTGCCAAAGGAGGGTTTGGGCTGGGAGATCGAAGCGACCGCGGTGATCAAAGGCTCGCCCAAGGCGGATGCGGCCAAGCGCCTGGCCGATTTCTCGGCCAGCCCGGCGGCCATGGAACTGTACAAGGAAAACTTCGCCGTACTGGCCGCGCCGGGCATCGCCAAGCCGCAGACCGAGCTGCCGGCAGATTATGAGCAGCGGCTGATCAAGAACGACTTTGCCTGGGCCTCGAAGAACCGCGACCAGATTCTGGCCGAATGGCGCAAGCGCTATGACGGCAAGTCGGAGAAGGTGGCCCAGCAGTAACGCTTCGCTATTGCAGGGCCGGCCTCTTCGCGGGTATACCGCGAAAGGGCCGGCCCTGCTGGCCAATTTCCACCCGTCGTTCACTGTTGCTGCCGCTACCGTATTCGCGGGTAAACCCGCTCCTACACCGGATTGGTGGTGGACACACAT